>NZ_CP016538.2:0-90000 GCF_001687625.2 Planococcus maritimus | reverse complement strand
TTTGAAAGACAAGTTTTATTATACCAACTCTGGCGAGTTTTACAAGTCTTTTTTTGCCTTTAGGCAAAAATTCTTGTTCTTTCAAAACTGGATAAATCGACATTGAATTATGGAAACGCATTTCAGTTATTGGTTAAGTCCTCGATCGATTAGTATTCGTCAGCTGCACGTGTCGCCACGCTTCCACCCCGAACCTATCTACCTCATCGTCTCTGAGGGATCTTACTTGCTTGCGCAATGGGAAATCTCATCTTGAGGGGGGCTTCGTGCTTAGATGCTTTCAGCACTTATCCCGGCCACACATAGCTACCCAGCGATGCTCTTGGCAGAACAACTGGTACACCAGCGGTGTGTCCATCCCGGTCCTCTCGTACTAAGGACAGCTCCTCTCAAATTTCCTGCGCCCGCGACGGATAGGGACCGAACTGTCTCACGACGTTCTGAACCCAGCTCGCGTACCGCTTTAATGGGCGAACAGCCCAACCCTTGGGACCGACTACAGCCCCAGGATGCGATGAGCCGACATCGAGGTGCCAAACCTCCCCGTCGATGTGGACTCTTGGGGGAGATAAGCCTGTTATCCCCGGGGTAGCTTTTATCCGTTGAGCGATGGCCCTTCCATGCGGAACCACCGGATCACTAAGTCCGTCTTTCGACCCTGCTCGACCTGTCCGTCTCGCAGTCAAGCTCCCTTGTGCCTTTACACTCTGCGAATGATTTCCAACCATTCTGAGGGAACCTTTGAGCGCCTCCGTTACTCTTTAGGAGGCGACCGCCCCAGTCAAACTGCCCGCCTGACACTGTCTCCCAAGCCGCTAAGGCTTGTGGGTTAGAAGTTCAATACAACCAGGGTAGTATCCCACCGACGCCTCCCCCGAAGCTGGCGCTCCGGGTTCTCTGGCTCCTACCTATCCTGTACAAGTTGCACCAAAATTCAATATCAGGCTACAGTAAAGCTCCACGGGGTCTTTCCGTCCTGTCGCGGGTAACCTGCATCTTCACAGGTACTATAATTTCACCGAGTCTCTCGTTGAGACAGTGCCCAGATCGTTACGCCTTTCGTGCGGGTCGGAACTTACCCGACAAGGAATTTCGCTACCTTAGGACCGTTATAGTTACGGCCGCCGTTTACTGGGGCTTCGGTTCGCACCTTCGCTTGCGCTAAGCACTCCCCTTAACCTTCCAGCACCGGGCAGGCGTCAGCCCCTATACGTCACCTTACGGTTTTGCAGAGACCTGTGTTTTTGCTAAACAGTCGCCTGGGCCTATTCACTGCGGCTCTCTCGGGCTTTAACACCCTACCAGAGCACCCCTTCTCCCGAAGTTACGGGGTCATTTTGCCGAGTTCCTTAACGAGAGTTCACTCGCTCACCTTAGAATTCTCTTCTCGCCTACCTGTGTCGGTTTGCGGTACGGGCACCTCCCGCCTCGCTAGAGGCTTTTCTTGGCAGTGTGAAATCAGGGACTCTGAGGTAAACCTCTTGCCATCACTGCTTGATGTATATAGAAACGGGATTTGCCTCGTTTCTCATCTCACAACTTGGACGTGCACAACCAACGGCACGCTCACCCTATCCTTCTGCGTCCCCCCATTACTCAAACGGCGGGGAGGTGGTACAGGAATATCAACCTGTTGTCCATCGTCTACGCCTATCGGCCTCGACTTAGGTCCCGACTAACCCTGAGCGGACGAGCCTTCCTCAGGAAACCTTAGGCATTCGGTGGACGGGATTCTCACCCGTCTTTCGTTACTCATACCGGCATTCTCACTTCTAAGCGCTCCACCAGTCCTTCCGGTCTGACTTCAACGCCCTTAGAACGCTCTCCTACCACGGACATCTACGATGTCCATCCACAGCTTCGGTAATCCGTTTAGCCCCGGTACATTTTCGGCGCAGTGTCACTCGACCAGTGAGCTATTACGCACTCTTTAAATGATGGCTGCTTCTAAGCCAACATCCTGGTTGTCTAAGCAACGCCACATCCTTTTCCACTTAACGGATATTTGGGGACCTTAGCTGGTGGTCTGGGCTGTTTCCCTCTTGACTACGGATCTTATCACTCGCAGTCTGACTCCCAAGTATAAATCACTGGCATTCGGAGTTTGTCTGAATTCGGTAACCCGGGATGGGCCCCTAGTCCAAACAGTGCTCTACCTCCAGGATTCTCTTCTTGAGGCTAGCCCTAAAGCTATTTCGGAGAGAACCAGCTATCTCCAGGTTCGATTGGAATTTCTCCGCTACCCACACCTCATCCCCGCACTTTTCAACGTGCGTGGGTTCGGGCCTCCAGTAAGTGTTACCTTACCTTCACCCTGGACATGGGTAGATCACCTGGTTTCGGGTCTACAACTACATACTCATTCGCCCTATTCAGACTCGCTTTCGCTGCGGCTCCGGCTTATAGGCCTTAACCTTGCATGTAATCGTAACTCGCCGGTTCATTCTACAAAAGGCACGCTATCACCCATTAACGGGCTCTAACTACTTGTAGGCACACGGTTTCAGGATCTATTTCACTCCCCTTCCGGGGTGCTTTTCACCTTTCCCTCACGGTACTGGTTCACTATCGGTCACTAGGGAGTATTTAGCCTTGGGAGATGGTCCTCCCGGATTCCGACGGAATTTCTCGTGTTCCGCCGTACTCAGGATCCACTCTGGAGAGAACGAACTTTCAGCTACGGGGCTGTTACCCTGTCTCGCGGACTGTTCCAGGTCGCTTCGCTTAATCCGTTCCTTTGTAACTCCGTATAGAGTGTCCTACAACCCCAGAAGGCAAGCCTTCTGGTTTGGGCTGATCCCGTTTCGCTCGCCGCTACTTGGGGAATCGCATTTGCTTTCTCTTCCTTCAGGTACTTAGATGTTTCAGTTCCCTGAGTCTGCCTTCTCATGTGCTATGAATTCACACATGGATACTGCTCCATTACGAACAGTGGGTTTCCCCATTCGGAAATCCCCGGATCACAGCTCACTTACAGCTCCCCGAGGCATATCGGTGTTAGTGCCGTCCTTCTTCGGCTCCTAGTGCCAAGGCATCCACCGTGCGCCCTTATTAACTTAACCACTGATGGTCAAAAAAAATAAGTTGATCGCAATTGCGATCACGCTACTATGATGCTTGTTTCTTAATCAATGTCGATCTATCCAGTTTTCAAAGAACAAGTTTGAAAGTGCTCCGTAAGGAGTGAACCTTCAAAACTGAACGCAAAACGTCAACCCGATTCCGAAAAATCGGTTCCGATATTATCCTTAGAAAGGAGGTGATCCAGCCGCACCTTCCGATACGGCTACCTTGTTACGACTTCACCCCAATCATCTGTCCCACCTTCGGCGGCTGGCTCCCGTAAGGGTTACCCCACCGACTTCGGGTGTTACAAACTCTCGTGGTGTGACGGGCGGTGTGTACAAGGCCCGGGAACGTATTCACCGCGGCATGCTGATCCGCGATTACTAGCGATTCCGGCTTCATGCAGGCGAGTTGCAGCCTACAATCCGAACTGAGAACGGTTTTCTGGGATTGGCTCCCCCTCGCGGGTTTGCAGCCCTTTGTACCGTCCATTGTAGCACGTGTGTAGCCCAGGTCATAAGGGGCATGATGATTTGACGTCATCCCCACCTTCCTCCGGTTTGTCACCGGCAGTCACCTTAGAGTGCCCAACTGAATGCTGGCAACTAAGATCAAGGGTTGCGCTCGTTGCGGGACTTAACCCAACATCTCACGACACGAGCTGACGACAACCATGCACCACCTGTCACCGCTGTCCCCGAAGGGAAAGCCTAGTCTCCTAGGCGGTCAGCGGGATGTCAAGACCTGGTAAGGTTCTTCGCGTTGCTTCGAATTAAACCACATGCTCCACCGCTTGTGCGGGCCCCCGTCAATTCCTTTGAGTTTCAGCCTTGCGGCCGTACTCCCCAGGCGGAGTGCTTAATGCGTTAGCTGCAGCACTAAGGGGCGGAAACCCCCTAACACTTAGCACTCATCGTTTACGGCGTGGACTACCAGGGTATCTAATCCTGTTTGCTCCCCACGCTTTCGCGCCTCAGCGTCAGTTACAGACCAGAAAGTCGCCTTCGCCACTGGTGTTCCTCCACATCTCTACGCATTTCACCGCTACACGTGGAATTCCACTTTCCTCTTCTGCACTCAAGTCCCCCAGTTTCCAATGACCCTCCACGGTTGAGCCGTGGGCTTTCACATCAGACTTAAAGGACCGCCTGCGCGCGCTTTACGCCCAATAATTCCGGACAACGCTTGCCACCTACGTATTACCGCGGCTGCTGGCACGTAGTTAGCCGTGGCTTTCTGGTGAGGTACCGTCAAGGTACCAATAGTTAGTTGGTACTTGTTCTTCCCTCACAACAGAGTTTTACGATCCGAAAACCTTCTTCACTCACGCGGCGTTGCTCCGTCAGACTTTCGTCCATTGCGGAAGATTCCCTACTGCTGCCTCCCGTAGGAGTCTGGGCCGTGTCTCAGTCCCAGTGTGGCCGATCACCCTCTCAGGTCGGCTACGCATCGTCGCCTTGGTAGGCCATTACCCCACCAACTAGCTAATGCGCCGCGGGCCCATCCTGCAGTGACAGCCGAAACCGTCTTTCCGTACAGCCTCATGAGAGGCCGCAAACTATTCGGTATTAGCACCGGTTTCCCGGAGTTATCCCGATCTGCAGGGCAGGTTGCCCACGTGTTACTCACCCGTCCGCCGCTAAACCAAAGGAGCAAGCTCCAATGGTTCCGCTCGACTTGCATGTATTAGGCACGCCGCCAGCGTTCGTCCTGAGCCAGGATCAAACTCTCCATTATAGAGTAGTTGATTGCTCAATACTGCTGGCGTATCGCCGTCTCGAAAGACGCGCGATTCGCTTGATCTGCCGAAGCTGATCAGTAAGTTGTGTCACGATCGCTCGCGACTGTATTATTGACGTTTTGCTGTTCAGTTTTCAAGGTTCAATTGTTAATGCGCTCAATGTGACAGCGACTTTTCAATATTACCAAACTCTCTCGCAAGAGTCAAGGTTTTTTTCTTTATTGCTGTGACGCTTTTCACTTAAAAACGCGACAAGAAATATCTTACCACCTTATTAAAATAAGCGCAATAGTTTTTTAAAAAAACCCAAACAAATCAAATGACTTGTCTGGGTTCTGCATACTTACTATTCTTTTGGGCGCATCTGAGGGAATAATAGTACATCGCGGATCGATGCTGAGTTAGTTAACAGCATGACTAAGCGATCAATCCCGATACCCAATCCTCCTGTTGGCGGAAGTCCATATTCCAAAGCTTCTATGAAGTCGTCATCCATTTCATGAGCTTCATCGTTTCCTTCTTCTTTTTCAATGAGTTGCGCTTCGAAACGTTCGCGCTGATCTATAGGATCGTTTAATTCCGTAAAGGCATTTGCGTGTTCTCTGCGGACAATGAAAAGTTCAAAACGATCTGTAAAACGCTCATCTTCTGGATTTTTCTTGGCAAGTGGAGAAATTTCAACTGGATGCCCATAAATAAATGTAGGCTGAACCAATTGCTCTTCAACTTTCTGTTCAAAGAATTCATTGAGAATATGCCCTACTTCCATAGTTGGCTTAATTTCAATGTTGTGTTCCACAGCGAGCGCTTGTGCTTCTTCCTTCGACATACGCTGCCAGAAATCCACTCCCGTGTATTCTTTAACTGCATCTGCCATATGCAGACGTTTCCAGCCCGGTGCCAGATTGATATCTTCTTCTCCATAACGCACAGTAGTTGTGCCAAGAACTTCTTGTGCAGTGTGAGCAATCAAATTCTCTGTCAAAGACATAATATCATTATAATCTGCGTATGCTTCATAAAGTTCGAGCATCGTGAACTCTGGATTGTGGCGGGTGGAGATTCCTTCGTTACGGAAGACGCGCCCAATTTCATAAACTTTTTCTAATCCACCTACAATGAGGCGTTTCAAATGAAGTTCGATAGCAATACGAATATACAATTGCATGTCTAGCGCATTGTGGTGAGTAATGAACGGACGGGCAGTGGCTCCGCCAGCAATTGAGTGGAGCATCGGTGTTTCGACTTCTAAGAAGCCTTGGTCATCCAGGTAGCGGCGCATTGCTTGAATGATGCGACTGCGCAGGATGAACGTCTCTTTGCTGTTTTCACTAACAATCAAGTCCAAATAGCGCTGACGATAGCGTTGTTCCACATCTTTTAACCCGTGAAATTTCTCTGGCAATGGGCGAAGAGCTTTTGTTAGGTATTCTACTTCTTGTGCCTTGACGGAAAGTTCCCCGACGTTTGTTTTGAAAACGGTGCCTCGGACGCCGATAATGTCGCCTAGATCTGCTGTGTTGAAGAATTCATAAGAATCTTCTCCAATTGCATCTTTCCGGACGTAAATTTGGATCTGTCCTTTCAAGTCTTGCAGATGCGCAAATCCCGCTTTGCCTTTTCCACGCTTTGTCATGATGCGGCCGGCAATAATGACTTCAACGGATTTTTCTTCTAACTCTTCTTTTGAGAATTGGTCATATTGCTCAACGATTTCTTGTGAGAGATGCGTGCGTTCGAAACGTTTTCCAAATGGATCAAGTCCATGTTCGCGGAAGTTTTGCATTTTCTGGCGGCGCACCACTAATTGGTCATTCAATTCTTCTGACATATCCTACACTCCTTTTTCTGTTAAAACCACGTGCTTTCGTGTATTTATCCATTGTACACAATTTTTCGTACCGTTACATAAGAAAAACTGCCATTGTTTTACGCTAGCTTTCGATTTTACTTCGTAGGCTTTTTCTGAATTCAGTTAATCAACTTGCATCATTCAGAAAAGCTTCGATGTCACTATATGTTTCCCATAACTCTACTTCCTGCGTTTCTAGCTCTGCTGGCATCACTAAGGAAGGCAGCAGATCACGCAAAGGAACGAGCACGAACGCACGTTCATACATCCTCGGGTGCGGAATGGTCAGCTCATCTGTAGCGAGTTGCTCTTGACCATACAACAATATATCGAGGTCTACAGTGCGCGGACCCCAGCGAACGAGCCGCTCCCGCTGCAAGTTGCGCTCAACCTCTTGGCATACAGCCAAGAGGTCTAAAGGTGAAAGATCAGTTTCAAGGCGGACCGCTAGATTCAGGAATGCCCCCTGATCCAGGTAGCCCACAGGTGCTGTTTCGTAAATGGATGATATTTTCACATTAGAGATTGCTGGATTCGCTCGCAGCAAACGGACCGCTTCTTGAAGCTGCCGTTTCCGGTCTCCAAGATTCGAACCTAAAGATAGATAAGCCTCGTTCATCAGAAGTTCCCCCGCGTGATATCGATTGCTACTGATTGGTAATGGCCAGGAATCGGCGGGTCGGGTTTGATTAGCTGGACCCGCACTCCTTGAACCAGCGGGAATCGGTGTCGCAATTTAGCAGCTACTGTTTCGGCCACTGCCTCGACCAATTTTTTGGGTGTTCCTTCAATGACTTCGCGACATGTTTCGTACGCTTCGCCGTAATGGACCGTATGTTCTAGCTCATCGGTTTCTCCAGCGCGTGTTAAATCGATGGCAAGTGTCACTGTTGCCCGGAAACGCTGTCCAAGTTTCCGTTCTTCCGGAAACACGCCGTGATAGCCATAAAACTCCATCTCGTTCAAATGAATATAATCCATGTTCATCCCTCCATCCTTTTCTTTCCGGTTAAGACATCTATCATGCGGACCGTTTGCACCGTTTCTTTCACGTCGTGCACTCGTACGATTTGGCAGCCTTTCATGACGCCGAACGATACTGTAGCGAGCGAGCCTTCTAAACGCTCATCGACCGTTACACCCAGCAACTTGCCGATAAACGATTTTCGGGATGTGCCAAGAAGTACCGGGTAGCCCATCGCCACAAGTTGATCGAGCCGCTGCATCATCTCGACGTTTTGCGCTAGTGTCTTAGCGAACCCAATGCCAGGGTCGAGCCAGATATGTTCGTCAGGCACTCCCGCATCTCGCGCAATGTGAATGCTTGCCTCGAGGTCTTCTTTAACACCTTGCCAGAAGTCATCGTAAACCGCTTCAGTCCGGTTGTGCATCAAAACAATCGGCACTTGCTTGCTCGCCGCTACTCGGGCGATTTCGGAATCGTATTTAGCCCCCCAAATATCATTGATGATAGTGGCTCCTGCCTCAACTGCAGCATGCGCCACTGCAGATTTATATGTATCGATGGAAATAACCGCGTCTGTTCGTTGTCGGAGCGCACGAATCACCGGGACAACGCGGGCGATCTCTTCTTCGTCCGAGATCTGCGTGTGGCCAGGACGTGTCGATTCGCCTCCCACATCAATGATTGCTGCCCCATCCGCGAGCATTTGCTTGGCTCGCGCCACTGCTTTTTCTACATTATCGAACTGTCCGCCGTCGGAAAATGAATCCGGCGTTACATTCAAAATGCCCATTACTACCGTTTCCGTGTTCATCTCTAGGCTCATTCTGATTCACCGTCCATATAAGGATTGAAGAAATACATGTATTTCCCAGGAAATGCTTTTCTATAAACTGACTTCATCTTATCGTGAATCTGCTTTTTCTGCACAAAAAAGAGCCCTTTTTTCAAGGGCTCTTCCGCTTATCCGTTATTTTCATCAAATTGATAAAGTGGTGTGCTCAGATAGCGTTCACCGTTGGATGGCAAGATCGCCAAGACTTTTTTGCCTTTGCCAAGTCTTTTCGCGAGTTCAAGCGCGGCGTAGATAGCTGCACCTGATGAAACACCTCCGAGAATACCTTCTTCACGGGCCGTTCTACGGGCAAATTCATAAGATTGATCATTGCTTACTTGCATGATCTCGTCGTAGATTTCGGTGTTCAATACCGCCGGAACAAAACCTGCGCCGATGCCTTGGATTTTATGAGGACCGGGTTTTCCGCCAGACAAGACCGGTGAATCGGTCGGTTCAACCGCTACGATATGAACGTTTGGGAAATGCTCTTTCAATACCTGGCCAGCCCCAGTGATGGTACCGCCTGTGCCGATGCCTGCAATGAAGCCGTCCAATTGATCCATCGCTTCCACAATTTCAGGACCCGTCGTTAACCGGTGTACTTCTGGATTTGCCTGATTGTTGAACTGTTGTGGCATGAACCAATCGTTTTCGGCAGCCAATTTTTCGGCCGTTTTGATGGCACCTTTGGGACCATTCATACCATCTGGACCTGGCGTTAAGACCAATTCTGCACCATATGCACGCAATAAGTTGCGGCGTTCCATGCTCATCGTCTCAGGCATGACAAGGACGCTGCGATATCCTTTTGCTGCTGCGATCATGGCCAATCCGATTCCTGTGTTGCCGCTTGTTGGTTCGATTAAGGTATCGCCTTCTTTTAAGTCGCCGGATTTTTCAGCTGCTTCAATCATCGCCAGTGCGATACGGTCTTTGACGCTAGATCCTGGGTTGAAGTATTCCAATTTGACGTAAACTTCTGCATCTTCAGGTCCTGTTAGCCGGTTTAATTTAACAATCGGTGTTTGCCCAATCAATTCGGTAATTGAATTTCCTACTCGTGCCATGTTTACCACTCCTAATCCCCACTATTTTTGTCGACATTATTTGCTTCATCGTATCAATTGCACCGAGAACTGTCAATTTCCTGAGCGCATCGCCAAATCATTCCCCTTCGCCATAAAACCATTCAGCGTCGAATTCTTGCCAAAAGGCTTCGGGCGAAACGGATTGAGGCAATTGCTCAAGTGCCAGCTCGCGGCTGATGTGCTCTTTCACTTCATCAAAGCCGAATGTGCGGCCTTCGATTTTTTCTTTCACCGTAATAACCGCAGTCCGGCCATCTTCAAGTACGAGCGGAGCGGACCAAGAGCCCGGTTCGATGCTTTCCACCGTTTTCGCGATTTGTGGATCGATCGAAGCTTGACCTGGAGACACAAAGCCGATATCACCGCCTAGGTTGCCAGTGGCATTATCGATCGAGCGCTCGCGTGCAAGTGCCTCGAAACTCGAGCCATTGTCGAGCTCTTTGATCGCTTCTTCCGCTTCCGCCTTGGAATTCAAAACAATCATGCTCGTGCGGTATGAATCTTTGACATCGTAGATTGCACGGTTGTCTTCGTAGAAATCTTCGATGGCCTGATCTTCGATGAGGACATCTTTCGTCAAGACCTTCTCCAAGATCAATTGCGCTTTTACTTTGTCGCGCTGACGTTCGCTGTCACTCGCATACAACAACTCTTCAGTCCCGTCCTGCGCAGTTCGCATCATCGCCAGTTCCAGATCGATTTCTTTATCCGATACTTCGATCCCGTAATCATCTGCCGCAGCGGCCATGACTTTTTCATTGACCAATTCCAACAGAGCGGCGCGGCCATGCTGTTGTTCCATGGCCGCCAACCATTCAGCACGCGTGATTTCTTCTCCATCCACCGCTGCGACTTCTTCATTTGTGGCACTGCTGCCGTTGGGGATAAGCCAAGCGATAAACCACAACACATTCGCCAGCAATAAAATACCAATCACCAGCAACACCGGTTTGGTTTTCAAGTGACGTTTTTGCTTGTGCGGTGTCGCGTTAGTTCGATTCGAGTTCATTGAGCAACGCTTCCAATTCTGCTTTGTTGTAATGGTACTTTTCGTGACAGAAATGACATTCGGTTTCCGCCTCGCCGTCTGTTTCGATTATTTGGCGGATTTCTTCTTTTCCAAGCCCCATGATGCCTTCTGCGAATTTTTCTTTAGAACACGTACATTGAAACTGCACGGGCATTTCTTCGAGAATTTGAACATTGTCTTTTCCTAGTACTTCTTCCAAGATCTCTTCAGGCGTGAGCCCTCGCTGAATCATGGAGGAAACCGGTTCGATGTTCGCCAATCGTTGTTCGATCAATGTGATAGTTTCGTCGTCGATGTCAGGCATCAATTGAATGATAAAGCCGCCTGCTGCGAGCACGGAATTGTCGGTATCGACCAGCACACCAAGGCCAACAGAAGAAGGCACTTGTTCGGAGACGACGAAATAATAAGTCAAGTCTTCTGCGATTTCGCCGGATACAATCGGTGTTTGTCCCGTGAAATAATCGCGCATGCCTTGGTCTTTGACGACAGACAGCATGCCATTTGTGCCGACAACACCTTTAACATCGAGTTTTCCGCCTTTGCTATCAACATGGCTTTGCGGATGGGCGACATAGCCGCGCACATTGCCTTTGGCGTCACTGTCGACTAATAGATGGCCGACTGGACCACCAGCTTCGATTTTCAGGGTGACGCGGTCTTCGCCTTTTAACATGGCGCCGAACATGACGCCGCCTGTCATCAAGCGGCCGAGAGCTGCTGTTGCAGCAGGCCATGTCTGGTGGCGGCGCTGCGCCTCTCCGACCGTTTGTGTCGTGTTGACTGCAAATGCACGGACATTTCCGTTAAAACCGAGTCCGCGAACTAAATAATCTGGCATATGATTCTTCCTCTCCTTACGCTTGGTTACGTTTGTAAATAAAGTGTAAGCCTTTTAATGTCAAAAACGGGTCAACATGGTCAATCATATCTGACTCTTCGGCAATCAATGGGGCAAGGCCGCCTGTTGCAATGACGGTCGGGTGCCGCTTACTTTGTTGTTTCATGCGGGTGATGATGCCTTCCGCTTGGCCGACATATCCGTAAACAATTCCTGCCTGCATCGCTGAGATGGTATTTTTGCCAACAACCGAATCGGGGCGCGCAATTTCAATGCGCGGCAATTTCGAGGCGCGCGTGTAGAGCGCTTCAGTCGAACTTTGAATACCAGGTGCGATGGCGCCACCTTGATAGTGGTTGTTTTCGTCAATGTAACAGAACGTGTTGGCGGTGCCGAAATCGACAATAATCAAAGGACCTCCGTATTCTTGTATCGCGGCGACGGCATTAACGATTCGATCTGCACCCACTTCACGCGGGTTTTCGTATTTAATATTGAGACCGGTCTTGACGCCAGGCCCGACGACTAGCGCTTTGGTATGGAAATATTTTTGTGCCATGCGCTCGAGCGCAAACATGATTGGGGGGACGACAGAGGACATGATGACCCCGTCGATTGACTCAAAGCCGAGCCCAACATGATTTAAAAATGCTTTGATCTGCATGGCGTATTCATCTTCGGTTTTGTGGCGGTCGGTTTCCATCCGCCAATGGTGCAGGAGTGTATCGTTATCGTATACGCCAAGGACGATATTGGTATTGCCGGTATCCATTACTAAGATCATAAATTCTCCCCATTTATCTGCTGAATTTCCAACACATCATACCATAATTCCGCAAAAGCAAAAAGCCGATGCCAAGCCCTTTTCAGGGCTGGCACCGGCTTTTGTTTATTTACGGTCTTCTCGGATCGGTCCTTGCGAATCAGTTGATGAGCCTTCTTCCGGCAAATCTCCTGATGACGGATCATTCGGTGCGCCCGTTACGTCCGGGTTTACCTCGTCTGTTTCCGTTTCGCTTTCTTCGTCTTTTTCGTAGTTGCCGTTCAAGGCTTCATACGAACGTTCCGGCAACGTACCGTGTTCTTTCAAATGCTGGATTTGAGCAGCATCGAGTGTTTCCACTTCAAGCAATGTGTTGGCAAGTAGCTCGAGAAGCTCGCGTTTTTCCGTGAGGATCTCTTTTGTCCGGACATATTGCTCTTTGATGATGCGTTGGATTTCTTGGTCGATCTCAAATGCGATCGCATCGGAATAGTTTTGATCCGAATTGAAGTCGCGTCCAAGGAAGACGTTGCCGCCTTGAGACTGGCCGAATTGGATTGGGCCGATCTTGTCGCTCATGCCGTACTCTGTGACCATGCTGCGGGCGATCGCTGTCGCGCGCTGGAAGTCATTGTGTGCGCCCGTGGATACTTCGCCAAAGACGATATCCTCAGCGACGCGTCCACCGAGCAAGCCGGCAATCTTATCGAGCAGTTCCGGTTTAGTCATAAAGTAACGGTCTTCACGTGGCAACATAACGGCATATCCGCCAGCTTGGCCACGCGGCACGATCGTTACTTTATGGACGATATCCGCATCATCTAGAATCAAACCGATAACGGTATGGCCAGACTCGTGATAAGCAACGATATTGCGTTCTTTTTTGGAAATGACGCGATTCTTCTTAGCTGGACCGGCAATAACGCGGTCGGTCGCTTCGTCGATATCGGCCATATCGATTTTTTTCTTATTGCGGCGAGCGGCTACAAGTGCTGCTTCGTTCAATAAGTTTTCGAGGTCTGCACCTGAGAATCCAGGCGTCCGCTGAGCGATCGCCTTCATGTCGACCGTGTCATCAAGCGGCTTGTTGCGCGCATGCACTTTCAACACTTCTTCGCGTCCTTTAACATCCGGGCGGCCAACTGTGATCTGGCGGTCAAAACGGCCAGGACGTAGAAGTGCCGGGTCCAAGATATCCGGACGGTTGGTAGCAGCAATGATGATAATGCCTTCGTTCGCACCAAAGCCATCCATTTCAACGAGCAATTGGTTGAGCGTTTGTTCACGCTCATCATGCCCGCCGCCAAGGCCGGCGCCACGTTGGCGGCCGACTGCATCGATTTCATCGATGAAGATGATACATGGTGCATTTTTCTTCGCGTTCTCGAACAAATCACGAACACGTGAAGCCCCGACGCCGACGAACATTTCGACGAAGTCTGAACCACTGATTGAGAAGAACGGCACGCCTGCTTCGCCAGCTACTGCGCGGGCAAGCAAAGTTTTACCTGTACCTGGAGGCCCGACAAGCAAGATCCCCTTCGGAATGCGGGCACCGATCTCACCAAAGCGTTTCGGATCTTTCAAAAAGTCCACTACTTCAACAAGCTCTTGCTTTTCTTCATCCGCACCAGCTACATCGTCGAAGCGGACTTTTTGTTTCTGGTCATCGTACAATTTCGCCTTGCTTTTCCCGAAGTTCATCACTCGGCCGCCACCGCCGCCTTGTGATTGGTTCAACAAGAAGAAGAACAAGATGAAGATGATGATGAATGGAATGATGCCTGTGAAGAATGAAACCCAGCCGCTTGTTTGCGGTGCTTTCAAGAATTCAACTTCTACATCTTGCGCTGTTGCGACTTCATCAATTTGTTGCGTCAATGCCTCATTTTCGATCGGCACGTTAGTAACAAACGATTCGCCTTCTTCGTAATCGGCCATCTCGCCGGTCACTTCATACACTTGTGCGTCAGGTTGGATTTTTACATTCTCAATCTCGCCTGCGTTCAATGCTTCTAGAAATTCGTTGTAGCTAATATTTTGCGTCGGTTGGTTGCTATTATTGAAAGTCCCTAGAATACCGATGATCACTAGGAATATCAGTAGATAAAATATGGTGTATCGGAATATTCGATTCATCCCGCGCCTCCTCACAAAGTTTCCCAAAACTAACCTAAATACTAACACAGGGACAAAAATGCATACAATGAAAAGCCTTTACGGCATGCTTGAAATCGTCGGCTCTTTGAACGTTCTTTGACTATTCCTCTTCGTTGCTGTAGATAGCCGGCTTAAGTATCCCAATATATGGAAGGTTGCGGTATTTTTCTGCGTAGTCGAGACCATACCCGACAACGAAAGCATCCGGCACTTCAAATCCGATGTAATCCGCTTTTAAATCCACTTTGCGGCCAGTCGGCTTGTCGAGCAGTGTAACGATTTTAATGGAATTCGCTTTGCGGTATTTAAACAAGTCCACCAAATAACTCAATGTCAGCCCACTATCGATGATGTCTTCGATGATTAGCAAATCACGGCCTTCAACACTGGCGTTCAAATCTTTGACGATTTTGACTTCCCCTGAAGAAACCGTTGCGTTGCCGTAGCTCGAAACGTCCATGAAATCCATTTCCACGTAGCCATCAAAGCGCTTCATAAGATCGCCCATGAATGGCATGGCGCCTTTTAGTACACCGATGGCGAGCGGGTATTTCCCTTCATAATCACGCGTTAATGTGTCGCCGAGTTCACGTGCTTTTTCCTGAAGTTGTTCTTCACTGATCAATACTTCTTTAATGTCTTTTTGTAGCATGGTGGGCCTCCTAGTTTCTTCCTCATTTTGCATAATCTATGCATTGTTCAATTAATACGCGATTGTCTTCCGTGCGCTTAGACCGACTCAGATAAGATGCCGTGCGCAAACGCGGCACTAATAAGACTTGATGTTTCCCGGCTACGATGATTGGCCAGTGGCCCCGTTGTTGTGACGGAACTTTTTCATCAATCATCAGCCGCGCCAATTTTTTCGCCCGGCTCATCCCCGCAAGCAAGATGCGGTCGCCCGGTTCCCTTTCACGAAGCGTGAAATCCGTTTCTTCAGAGTGAAAATACCAAAAAACGGCATTTTCTACTTCCGGCTCTTCGCCGATTGGCACAACCCGGTAACGGCAACCCCGGACAGACGGCGACCACAACTGGCCGATATCCGCCCGCTGGAACTCCGCGTGTTCTTTCAATTTTTCAAAGAACACGCGGTCGTATTGACGTATCATCCTATAATTTTGCGGCAAATGTACAAAAACGGTGCCTGAGGAACTTTGCAAAAGCTCACGCACTTGCTCTGCCAAATGGCTTGTAATTAACACTCGCTTGCCATTATATAGATAGTTTAATAGTAGTAGAACCATCCTTTTTTGTAAAGCAGAGGGATGGCTTCTGAAACTTTCAGCGGAAATCACCAATTCTTCACGAGAAGTCAGTAATTCTTCCAGTGCTTGTTTTGCAAGTTGCATAAGGAATACAGCGTCTTCATTGACTTGTTCAGCAAGCTCTGCAAAGTGCACCGCTGCACGAGGATTTTCTAAGGCTATTGCCGGCAAGAGGGTCTTGCGGATCCGGTTGCGCGTGTAGGCATCGCTCGCATTACTCGGGTCTTCACGATGCGGCACGTTGTTGAGCTCTGCATACCGTGCAATGTCCGCTTTAGTGACAGCGAGCTGCGGCCGCACGAGCGAACCTCCGCTGATCGGGCGTTTATTGCGCATGCCAAAATCGCCATGCTTCAAGCTGCCACGCATGCCGTCCATCAATAGCGTCTCCAATTGATCATCTGCGTGATGGGCCGTAATCAGTACTTCCGATTGTGTTTTCTTCATCACGAATTCGAATATGCGGTACCGCTCTTCCCGGCAAACATTTTGTGTGTTGCCGCCTTTTTCCGCTAAAATCGCAGGGACCGGTACTTGATAAAGTTCATAAGGAACGTCCCAAAGCTTGCATTGCTGTTCGACAAAGCGACTGTCTTCAGCTGATTGTTCGCCCCTTAGCATATGGTCGACATGTACCGCTGTAAGACTTATGCCGAGCTGGCGCCGCTGCTGCGATAGAAAATGCAAAAGAACCATGGAATCGATGCCGCCGGAAACACCGATGACTAGACGGCTTCCTTTATCGAATAGCTCGTATTTGTTTAAATAGCTCAGCATGGTTTGTTCATAATGATCCACGGCATGTCCTCCTGTTCTAGCTGTTTTCTATTGTAACTAAAATAAATATCGTAAAAACATAAATTGCTAATTGACACATCCGTAATGCAAGTAGTATGATATAAACTGTTCGTTTGAACAAGGCGGCGTAGCTCAGCTGGCTAGAGCGTACGGTTCATACCCGTAAGGTCGGGGGTTCGATCCCCTCTGCCGCCATCATATTAAAAAGTAGCACCTTCCATCCGTGGGAGGTGCTTTTTTTATGCTCAAAAAACATTGCCCGCCTGTGCTTCTGCTGCTTTGCGTGTTTCAGCCGATAAAAAAACGCCCTCCTAGACGGAGAAGCGTTCCATATTCGTATTTCAACTAAGTTGAAGCATTTTCTCTATGCTATTAAAACAGCTAGCAAGTTAGCCTCTTTTCGCACCACGACCGCCACGTTTAGATTCTGTGGCACGCTTAAGCGTCGACAGGTTGTCTTCGCTGTCTTTCAGGAATTTTGCCATCTTCGTTTCGAAGGTTTCCTTAGGGGCGCGGTCAAAAGAACGATTGTTCGGACGCGGACGGCTTGGACGGCTAGTACCGCCTTCTGGTTGAGGCTTCGCTTTGCGGATCGACAAACCGATTTTCCCGTCTGCTTCTACATTCATCACTTTCACTTCTACCATTTCGCCAACTTTCAAGTGATCGTTAATATCTTTCACATAGTTGTCGGCGACTTCACTAATATGCACGAGGCCTGTTGCACCGGTTGGAAGCTGTACGAACGCTCCAAAGTTTGTAATACCCGTGACTTTTCCTTCTAACTTGCTGCCTACTTCAATCGACATAAAAAAAATGCTCCTCCTTAAAATTTAAGATGACTCCGGATTCGGGCCAAATTGACAGTTTGCGGGACTAATCCCACCTTTAATTATAGCGATGAAAGGAAGAGTGTCAACCGACTACTCTTTTTCTTCGCTATCTTCTTGTGGTTTTTCGGCATCATTCGGCAAAGTGAATATGACCTCACCTTCATCCGACAAGAAATAATCTTTGCGTGCAAGCTTTGAAACATAATCGTCGTCGTTCAATAAACGGATCTGTTCTTCGAGCTTAGCTTGCTGCTTTTGCACTTCTTCAAGCTCAGCCAATTTTTCCTCTTGCAGCTGTTCTTTGCCGGCAATGGTTTGGGATTGTGCATAAATGGTCGACCCAAGCCAAATGCTCGTCAATAGCACAACCAAGCCAAACACCGCTAGCCGCCTGTACAAAACCACTTGATGCCGTTTTTTCCGTGCGTCTTCGATTTCTACAGCCCGCGTGTATTCATTTTGCAGCGGGGTCACTCCCTGATTTTCGTGCATTTTCTCTCTCTTCACTTATGGACGCCCCTTCCCAATTGATTTTGTGATTATTATACATGAAAAACATTCCATATAAAAAGATTTTCTGTAAGCCCTTTCTCCTTTTTTCCTGCATTGTTCCGGAATTTACCGGATTTTTTAGGAGTTAATAAAAATACTATTGACTTAATTTTTATGCAACACTATAATACAGGACACATCATTTTATTATAAAAATTAAACATATTGCATATATATTCATAAAAGGAGTGTGGAGCATGACAGGAAACTTACTCTTAGCAACTGGGGAATCATTTACGGGAACGTGGCACGGCACACAAACAGCTGTGCAAGGAGAGCTGGTGTTTTTCACTGGCATGACAGGCTATGAAGAAGTCATCACCGATCCATCTTATAAAGGGCAAATCATTGTTTTTTCCTATCCCTTGATCGGCCAATACGGAATTGAAACGCTTTATGCACAATCGGAACAAATTCAAGCAGCTGGCATCATCGTGTCCGAACTGTATGAAGGCCCGCTTCCTAAGCAGGCACTGTCGCTCGCACAATTTGCCAAAGCACAAGGCGTGCCGCTCCTGAGCGGTATCGACACACGCTCCGTTATCCAACAGGTTCGTGAAACAGGCACTATGCCGGCGCAGCTGCTTCACGGCACTACACCTGAAGAGCCTTGGCAACTGCTCAAGACTGACTTTTTCCCGGGCCCACACGCGACTGAAGCCAAACAGCTTGGCGAAGGCCTCTTGCATATTGGACTCATTGATTTTCATTACAAAGCTTCCATCTTAAAAGAGTTGCTTGCGCTCAACTGTCGCGTCAGCATCATCCCCTACAACGCGGCTATCGGGCTGCCTGAGGACTTGGAAGTCGACGGGCTATTGTTTTCAAACGGACCGGGAGACCCTAAAGCACTGAACAGCTGGCTGCCGGTGTACAGAGCATGGGCAGAACGCTATCCGTCCTTCGGCATTTGCCTCGGCCACCAAGTGCTAGCAGCCGCTTTCGGCGCAACAACTACAAAGCTCGCTTACGGTCATCGCGGCGCCAATCACCCGGTTAAAAATAATCAAACCGGACGCGTCAGCATGAGCTCCCAAAATCATAGCTATGTGGTCGAAGCGGACAGCTTATCGAATACGCCATTTGAGGTGTTGTACGAAAACGTTAACGATGGCAGCATTGAAGGTTTAATTCACCCACGATTGCCGATCACAACCGTTCAATTCCACCCTGAAGCAGCCCCAGGACCTGCGGATCATCTGGCCTTGTTCCACCAGTTTTTAGAAACTGTAAATGATATGAAGAAGGTGAAAATACATGCCTAAAATAGAATCCATTGAAAAAGTTCTGGTCATCGGATCCGGCGCCATTGTCATTGGTCAAGCTGCCGAGTTCGATTATTCCGGCACCCAAGCCTGCCTTGCATTAAAAGAAGAAGGCATTGAAGTCGTGCTCCTCAATAATAATCCGGCGACGATCATGACCGACAAAAGCGTCTCGGACAAAGTCTATTTCGAGCCGATGACACTCGAGTCCGCCATTCACATCATCAAAAAAGAACGCCCGGATGGCCTGCTCGCCACGGTCGGCGGCCAGACTGGCTTGAATTTGGCGATGGCCTTGGCGGATGACGGCGTCTTGGAACAATACGGCATCGAATTGCTTGGGACCGATATGGCTGCCATTAAGAAAGCGGAAGATCGCGACCAATTCCGCTCCTTGATGAAGCAGCTCGGCGAACCGGTGCCAGATTCCGATATTATTTACTCGCTCGACGGCGCGCTCGCTTTTGCAGAGCGCACGGGCTATCCCGTCATCGTGCGCCCCGCCTATACGCTCGGCGGTTTTGGCGGCGGCATCGCAAGCGATGAAGCAGCATATCTTAAACTGGTCACGCAAGGCTTGTCAGCAAGCCCAATCAAGCAATGCCTTGTCGAGACGAGCATCGCCGGCTACAAGGAAATCGAATACGAAGTAATGCGCGATGCAAACGGCACATGTATCACAGTGTGCAATATGGAGAACTTGGACCCTGTCGGCGTTCATACCGGTGATTCGATTGTCGTCGCTCCAAGCCAAACCTTGAACGATCCGGATTATCACATGCTGCGGACCTCTTGCATCCACATCATCGAAGCTCTCGGCATTATCGGCGCCTGCAATGTGCAATTCGCCCTTCATCCGGAAACCTCCGAATATTTTTTGATCGAAGTCAATCCGCGTGTCAGCCGCTCATCCGCGCTTGCTTCCAAGGCGACCGGTTACCCAATCGCCAAAATTGCCGCTAAACTGGCGCTTGGCTATACGCTCGATGAATTAAAAAATCCAGTGACCGGCACAACTTTTGCAAGCTTCGAGCCGGCACTCGATTACGTTGCCTTGAAAATCCCCCGTTGGCCATTTGATCAATTTCCTCGAGCAGACCGTACGCTCGGTACGCAAATGAAAGCGACCGGAGAAGTAATGGCGATTGAACGGCGGATGGAAGCGGCCATGCAAAAAGCATTGCGCTCGCTTGAATTGCCGCTAGACGGATTCCGCCTCCCCGCCTTAGCCGTGTTGCCGACAAGTGATTTAGTGGAACTGGCGATGCAGCCGGATGACCGCCGTTTGTTCGTGTTGTTCGAATTGCTTATCCGCGGAAAGTCTATCGAAGAACTGCATGCCCTCACCGGCATCACGCCTTATTTTTTGTATGTGTTGTCGAATATCGTTACAGAATGGCAAGATCTTTGCTCGATCCGCTGGCACGACGTCACCGCTGAGCGTTTGCTACAAGCCAAAAAACTCGGTTTCAGCGACCAGCAAATGGGCGATATTTGGAATGTGCCGGCAGCTGAAATCTGGGGGCAGCGCAGAAGCTATAAAATTTCGCCGGCTTACCGGATGATCGACACCTGTGCGGCAGAGTTCCGCTCAACGACCAATTATTTCTATTCGACTTGGGACAATCAAGGAGATGTCGACCGCTCGAATGGTGGAAAAAAAGTCGCCGTCGTCGGTTCTGGCCCAATCCGCATCGGCCAAGGCATCGAATTTGATTATTGCTGCGTGCACAGTGTCATGGCCGCACAGCAGCTTGGCTATGAGGCTATCATGATCAACAACAACCCAGAAACCGTCAGCACCGATTACGAAGTGGCAGATGCACTGTATTTCGAACCGATCACGGCGGAAGATGTCTTGAACGTCCTAGAATTCGAGGGCATACACCAAGTCATCCTCCAATTCGGTGGCCAGACGTCTCTTAATTTGGCGACAGCGTTGGAACAAGCGGGCATCACGGTGCTCGGCTCAGCAGTTGATTTATTGGATCAAATGGAAGATCGCGACCGCTTTTATGCGTTTCTCGAATCGATCGGCTTGCCGACTATCCCCGGGACGACAGCGAATGCGCCAGACCAAGTGCTGCCGGCAGCGGAAAAACTCGGCTTTCCGGTCTTGCTTCGCCCATCTTATGTTATCGGGGGACGCGGCATGATTGTACTTCACGACCAGGCGGAGCTTGAGGCTTGGCTTGCAGATGCGGACAAGGGGTTCCCTGTGTTGGTTGATCATTTCGTTACCGGTAAAGAAGCCGAGGCCGATATTTTAACGGACGGCGACAATGTGTGGGTGTCAGCAATTTTTGAGCACATCGAAGGAACCGGCGTCCATTCCGGCGACAGCATCGCGAGCACCCCACCCGTCACGCTCACTGAAGACCAGCAACAACAATTGGTGGAAACCGCTGAACACATTGCACGGCAACTGGATTACACCGGCTTATTTAACATCCAGTTCGTCTACGAAGAAGATCAATTATTCGTTATGGAAATCAATCCACGGGCTTCGCGCACGGCGCCGATCAGCTCGAAAGTGACCGATGTGCCGCTCGTCCAGCACGCGACCGCCCTATTGCTCGGCTTGCCATACGATGAACTCGGTATTGAAAAGATGTATAACGGACAGCCGGACTTCACCGTTAAAGCCCCGGTGTTCTCCCATATTAAATTGCCTGGCCTATCTCCGGTGCTGTCGCCTGAAATGATGTCGACCGGCGAAGTGATCGGCACGGCCCAGACCTTTGAAGAAGCGCTCGAGAAAGCCTTAACCGGTGCTTCTGTCCAGCTGGCAACATTAAACCCGGAGGCGACCTTGTTCGCAGCGAAAGGCAGCGACTCCCATGCGCAACTCGACGATTTCCGCACCCAAGGCCTGTCGATCATTACCGAAGACCAGCTATCTTTTGACGACTGGCTGTTATCGGCCGATGCCGCCGCCTATATTGACTTTTCCGAAACACCTGATGCCAGCCGCATGGCACAAGCGGCTATCCATCGCCTGCATGCCTGGTCACGCCCGGAGACTGCGGCTGCCTATGCCGCAAGCCACAAAACCCAATCTGAACGCTTGAAAGGAGTGCTTGCTCAATGACGATGATCATGCCGCTTGCCCCAACGATTGCCCAGGAAGATTTTCTGTCCTTGAAAGACTATCGCACCGAAGAGATTCTCGATTTGCTGAATTTGGCGATTGAATTGAAGAAACCGGAAAATAAATACTTGCCGCTATTGAAAGGAAAAATACTCGGGATGATCTTCGAGAAATCGTCGACCCGTACGCGCGTGTCTTTCGAAGCTGGCATGCTGCAGCTCGGTGGCCACGCGATGTTCTTGAGCTCGCAAGACACCCAGCTCGGCCGCGGGGAAACGATTGCGGATACGGCACGTGTGTTGTCGGGGTATTTGGACGGGTTGATGATCCGTACTTTCCATCAATCCGCGGTAGAAGAGTTAGCAGAATTTAGTTCGATTCCCGTCATCAATGGCTTGACTGATGATTACCATCCCTGCCAAGTGCTTGCTGATTTGATGACGTTTCAGGAGCATTTCGGTGATTTTAAAGGCCGCAAGCTGGCATACATCGGGGACGGCAATAATATGGCCAATTCCTTGATGATCGGTGCGGCGAAAGTCGGGCTCGACATCGCGATCGCCGCTCCGAAAGGTTACGAACCGCAAGCGGAGATGGTCGAACTCGCACAAGCCATCGCGAAAGATACCGGTTCTGTGGTGACGGTGACGAATGACCCAATCCTGGCAGTCACAGAAAGCGACGCCATCTATACTGATGTCTGGGCGAGCATGGGCCAGGAAGCAGAAGCTATCCAGCGCTTGAATGACTTCACAGGGTTTCAAGTAAATGCAGAGCTCGTTCAGCACGCGAAAGCGGACTACATTTTTATGCATTGCCTCCCTGCACATCGCGAGGAAGAAGTGACGACCGCTGTTTTGGAAGGGTCGCATTCGGTTATTTTCCAGGAGGCCGAAAACCGCTTGCATGCCCAAAAAGCCGTGCTTGTGACTTTGATGGGGGATTGAACGGATATACGTTGGGAGCCTTGCCTGTAAATGGCGAGGCTCTTTTTTGTTTTCGGATTTTTGGCGGTAGAGAGCTTTAATGTGTGGGGAGAAGTTTTGCTTTTTTGCCTCACTTTGGTAGTCGCCGCCTCGCTTGGGGTTGGCCTTTCACAATGAGCCAGAAACCCCCTGTCTCATTGCTTCGGCTCACCCTTGTGCGCGTGGCGGCTTGGATATTTCATTGATGAGGATAAGTGAGGCAGTTCCGGTTTTTGTGTGAGTCGTCCGCTTTTGGGTATGTCGCTTAATGGGTTAAGCGAGTTGGGCCATGCAGTTTGTGTGCGACAGGGTTCGTTCATTGTTTTTTACATCGCTTTGTTAGCCGCCGCATCGCTTTGGGTTGGCCTTTCTCAATGAGCCAGAAACCCGCTGTCTCATTGCTTCGGCTCACCCTTATGCGCGTGGCGGCTTGGATATTTCATTGATGAGGATGAGTCAGATGGATTCGGTTTTGTCTGATTCGTCCGCTTTTGGGTATGTTGCTTAATTGGTTGAGAGAGTCCGGTCATGCAGTTTGTTTGCGACAAGGTTCGTTCATTGTTTTTTGCATCGCTTTGGTAGTTGCCGCCTCGCTTGGGGTTGGCCTTTCACAATGAGCCAGAAACCCGCTGTCTCATTGCTTCGGCTCACCCTTGTGCGCGTGGCGGCTTGGATATTTCATTGATGAGGATAAGTGAGGCAGTTCCGGTTTTGTGTGAGTCGTCCACTTTTGGGTATGTCGCTTAATGGGATAAGAGATTCTGGCCATGCAGTTTGTGTGCGACAGGGTTCGTTCATTGTTTTTTGCATCGCTTTGCCGTCGCCGCCTCGCTCGGGGTTGAGCTCCCGCCATGAGCCAGGAAGAACGCCTGTCTCTTGGCTTCGCTTCACCCTTTTGCGCGAGGGGCTTAGATATTTCATTGAATCGAATGAGTCAGGTGGTTTCGGTTCTGTATGGTTCGTCCGCCTTTGAATATGTCGCTTATTTGGCAATGCATATGCTAAACAAAATTAATAAACTGGTCTACTGAGAAAAAGTGTACTTTATTTCTTCATTCCCCTAGGCAAGCGTCCGCCCGAAGCGCAATCTCCACTCCTCACTCTTACACACCAAAACTTACGACAATACAAAAAGAACCCAGCCACTACCCGGCTGGGTTCTTTTTCATTTTCTATGCTTCGTCATCCACAAAGCCTGGTTCTACTTTGTCCAGCTTTTCTTCATTGAGGATGGTGTACATTTCCGCGGTTTGTTCTTTGCGGACGTTTTCGCGTAATTGGTCGATGCGGGCAGTGACCACTTTTTGCCCGAAGCGGATTTGCAGTTCGTCGCCTTCTTTGATGACGCTGCTCGCCTTCGCTTTATTGCCATTGACCAGAATGCGGCCTTGGTCGGCTACTTCTTTCGCCAAAGTACGGCGTTTGATCAAGCGTGATACTTTCAGGAATTTATCGAGTCTCATGATCTTCTCCCTCTCCGTGTCCAGCTTTCGCTTCGTTCCAGAAGCTATCGAGCTGGTCTAATGTGTAATCTGAAAATGTGCGGCCGTCTTCTTGTGCACGGCGTTCCACGTGCGAAAAGCGCGTACGGAATTTGCGGTTGGCCTGGACCATCGCTTGTTCCGGCGATAAGCCGTAAAAACGCGCGATGTTGACGAGTGTGAACAACAAGTCGCCAAATTCATCGAGCTGCTGGTCTTTGGAACCATTCGCCAGCTCCACTTTGAACTCCTGCAATTCTTCTTCGAACTTCGTCCATGCGCCGTCTGCGTCTTTCCACGTAAAGCCTACTTTCGCTGCCTTCTTCTGGTAATTATATGAGGTCAAGAGCGAAGAGCTGTAACGATCTTGGCCATCAAGCAGCGACTCGCCTTCTGGTTTTTCCTGCTGCTTGATGGCTTGCCAATTATCGACCACTTCCCCAGCAGAGGAAACTTCCACATCTCCAAAGACATGCGGGTGGCGTCGGATCATCTTGTCGCTGATGGTCGCTAGGACGTCTTCGAGCTGGAAATAGCCATTATCCTGGCCAATTTGTGCGTGCAAGAATACTTGAAGCAGCACATCACCCAGTTCTTCCGCGATCGCTTCGTCATCTTCCTCCTCAATCGCCTGCAGCAGTTCATGCGCCTCTTCGAGTAAATAAGGACGCAAGGATTCATGCGTCTGCTCGCGATCCCACGGGCAGCCTTCCGGACCTCTCAGTTTCGCGATGATGTCACGGAAGGTTTGCCATTCGTTCATGCGCTGTGCCTGTTCCGTTGCAGGCGGCACGTAGACAGTCGTCAAATTATCGATTTCCGCCGAGCGGTCGAGTGCGTGAAGCGGCACGGTGCGCAAGTGCTCTGATGCAGCACCGGCTGCTGTGACGATTGTCACCGGATAATCGTCCGGGTATTTCTCCATCAAGGATAGTTTTACTTCCGAGGCGCTAAACTGATCGTAGACTTGCGCAATCAATAAATGATCCGTCATATTCAAGCGATTGCTATCAAGACCAGTGCCATCGACAAGCTGAAACCCTTCAATCGGATCGATGCGCAAGGCGCCGAATATGGCGTCAAGAAAGCTTTGCCCACCGGCGATCGATAGTGTACAGCGTCCTGCTTGTTCAGCTTCAATTAAAAACTGTACGGTCTGTTCCGCGACGAGCGGATGTCCCGGTACTGCGTAATAGACCGGTCCATTCTCCGCAAGCGCGATCAGCGTCTCGGCGATTTCCTGATACACCGGCGCAAAATCGTCATGTTTTTCGTAAATTGCATCAAAACTCTCGTAACGTAAGCCTTCTGTTTCTAGCTCTTTGACGACAGGATGTTCGGCTGTCCGCAAATACAGCGGATCCGCTTCTTTTAGCGTGCGGTACACGCCAAGCGGCAATTGCAGAAGATCCCCAGCGCCAAGGCCGAGTATATGAATGGTATGCATTGTCTAACTCCTTTTCTTTCGTGGGTTGAGCGCCAACTGCAACGCAGCCAGTCGCCGGCCGAACGGAATGATATACCATTCCCTCTCAGTAATAATCCGTGATTTCATTACAATCAGCAAAAACACCACCGCACCAAGCGGCACCGCTGTCAGCGTCATAAAGATCGCTTCAATGCGGCCTGGCCATGATAAAAGCGGCACGATGAAGGCTTCGTATCCGAACACGGCAGCGGCCATTGCGATGGATGCAGCCATGAGCCAACCGTAAAAACGAGCGTGCGCAAAGTGCATTGCCCAAACCTTTTTAAAATACCAGATGAGTGCTGCTGCAATAAAACCTAAGCCGATATTGCCAGCAACGGCGGCCCCGGTAATGCCGTAGCCAGGCACCAGCCATAAATTTCCGGCCAATTTCAGCAGCAAGCCAGTCCCCAGCAGCAATGCCGGCACACGGATTTTTCCAAAACCGTAGAGAATCGCCGTCAATACCAGTACGAGCGACATCGAAACGATTTGCCAATTAAAGACGATCAGTGCGAAAGAACCGTCCGGTGTTTTAAACAAAGCTTCATTGACATACGGCATGACCAGCGTCAGACCGGCTGAAGCTGCGACCGCAAACAATACGGAAACGCGAAAAGCGAGACTCGCGTAAAGCTCGGGATTGCGGCCAGTTTTTTGTTGCATCGTACGGGCAATGAGCGGCACGAGCGACAGCGTTAGAGATGTCGCCAGCAAAATGCCGAATTGCACGAGCGGTTGGGCGCGGTCGTAAATGCCTTTTTGCTCCATCGCCGCTGTTGCGCCAAGTGTCTGTTCGAGCAAGCGGTAGATCGTGAACGAATCGACGAGCTGAAACAAGACCAGCAACAGCGAACTCATGCTAACACTGAGGCTCGTCCACAATAGTTTTTTTACCGTCGCACTGCGAACAACAGCATTCGTGCGCTCGCGTTGTCTCCGGTAAGAACGCCATAATAATAAGGCCGCCACCAAGGCGCCAGCACCAGCAGCTGCGATCGCCACTTGCCCCGCCGCATAAAGCGATAAGCCGGAACGGACTGCGGCAAAAGCGCCAATCAGAATCACCCCAACGCGTATGGCTTGTTCGGTAACTTGTGCAGTAGCGACCGGTGCCATATCACCTGCTGCTTGCAAGCGCCCTTTCATGATCGCAAGCGGCGCCATGAAAACGACCGCAAAAGCACCGGCACGAAGCAAACTAGCAAGCAAAGGGTCACCCATCCATCCCGCGAGCGTCTCTGCACCAAAATAGAGCGCCGAAAAGGCGGCCGCGGAAATAACGGCAATAAGCCAAAATGCGGAACGTAAAATGCCGGCGTGTTCCGCGTTTTCATGTTCTGCCAATAATTTCGACATCGACACTGCAAAACCGTAGGATGCCCAAATGCCGAAGATCGCAACAAACGGGTAGATTTGCTGATAAATATAAAACCCTTCATCACCGACCAGGTTTTGAAACGGTACCCGGTAAATGGCACTCAATAGTTTCACAGCAAATCCTGCGAGTGTCAGTAATGCCGCGCCTTTTAAAAAGCTGTTCATGGAATGCTGCGCCGTCATATGCCGACCTCCCGCATCACCCGACAGACGCCTCTTCCCTGACAGAATCCGCCAGAATCTCCATCATGCCCTCAAGCACATCGAATGGATGATGCTTGCCGGTTTTTTTGCCGTCTATCGTCAATACGAGTGCCTGGCCGCTCATCGTAAAGCCGACGGCACGCCCGTAGCTGCCGGAAGCTTCGACGACTTTCCCGCCATCGATTGCTTCTGTTCCGGCATCGCTTAATTTAACCGTAACGCGGTCTCCTTGCTGTTTAATGGAGTCGGCACCGGCAGCGCGCGCCCAGACTTTCATACGGGCAATGCGCAGCAATTGTTCGGCTTCCATCGGCACATCACCGAAACGGTCGATTAATTCATCCTGCAAATCGCGCATTTCTTCTGCTGTTTCCATGTTTTTAACGCGCTTGTACATTTGAATCTTTTGGTAGCCATCAGCAATATAGCTGTCTGGAATATAGGCATCTTCTGCCAGCGAGATTTCCACTTCTGGCACGACTTCTTTCTTCATGCCGGTTCGGCGTTCCTCGATTGCTTCTTCGAGCATTTGTGAATACAAATCGAAACCGACGGAATCGATAAAGCCGTGTTGCTGGGAGCCGAGCAAATTGCCCGCCCCGCGGATCGACAAATCGCGCATGGCGATTTTAAAGCCTGAGCCGAGTTCGGTAAATTCTTTGATTGCCATCAAGCGTTTTTCCGCAACATCGGTCAGCACTTTGTCACGTTGGTACATGAAATAGGCATAGGCCACGCGGCTCGAGCGCCCGACGCGCCCACGCAATTGGTAAAGCTGCGACAAGCCCATGCGATCGGCATCATAGACGATGAGCGTGTTGACGTTCGGGATGTCGATGCCGGTTTCGATAATCGTCGTCGTCACTAAGACGTCGTACTCGCCGTCGAGAAAGCCGAGAATGATCGATTCGAGTTCGGTCTCAGACATCTGCCCATGCGCATAGCCGACGCGAGCTTCCGGCACAAGCTGCTGGATCTCATCTACTTTGCGGCTCATATCGCTGACTCGGTTGTACAAATAAAATACTTGTCCGCCGCGCGCCATTTCACGTTCGATCGCTTCGCGCACGAGCCCGCCGTTATTTTCCATGACGTAGCTTTGTACCGGGAATCGGTTGGCAGGAGGCGTTTCGATAACGGATAAGTCGCGTACACCGATCATCGACATATGCAAGGTGCGCGGAATCGGCGTCGCCGTCAACGTCAAGACGTCCACCGTCGATTTTAATTGCTTGATCTTTTCTTTATGGGTCACCCCAAAACGCTGTTCTTCATCGATGATCAATAAGCCAAGATCTTTATAGACGACATCTTTTGATAAAATGCGGTGCGTGCCCACAACGATGTCGACCGATCCGTTTTTCAGCCCTTTGACTGTTTCGGTTTGCTGTTTTTTCGAACGGAAGCGGCTCATGAGGCCCACTTCAATTGGGTAATCCTTGAAACGCTCGCTCATCGTTTCGAAATGCTGCTGGGCGAGAATGGTCGTCGGCACAAGGAATGCTACTTGCTTGCCGTCTAGCACCGCTTTAAATGCCGCACGAATGGCGACTTCCGTTTTGCCATAGCCAACATCGCCGCAGATCAAGCGGTCCATCGGGCGTTTTCTCTCCATGTCTTTTTTCACTTCGTCAATCGAGCGCAATTGGTCAGGCGTTTCCTCGTAAGGGAACTCCGTTTCAAATTGGCGCTGCATGTCTTGGTCTTCACTGAACGTAAAGCCTTCGAGCGCTTCGCGTTCTGCGTACAGTTTGATCAAATCATCGGCAATGTCCTGGACAGCGGCCGATACTTTCGTGCGCGTCTTCTTCCATTCAACGCCGCCCATCTTATGGAGCTTCGGCTCTTTTTCTTCCGAAGCGATGTATTTCTGGACGAGGTCGATTTTGTCGACGGGCACAAATAGTTTATCGTCACCTTTATAAACAATGTGCAAATAATCTTTATGAACGCCGCCGCTCTCGAGTGTTTCAATGCCGATAAAGCGGCCGATGCCGTGGTGGATGTGAACGATGTAATCCCCAGGCTTAATCTCCGAATAGCTCTTGATGCGCTCGGCATTGGTCAATTTTTGGGCGCGGGTTTTTTTCTTCGGCTGCTTTTTGAAGAGTTCTGCATCCGTAATGACAGCCATTCGCTGCAGTGGCATCTCAAAGCCACTGGACAACTCCCCATCAACCAAATAGGTTTTGCCATCTTGCAATTCAGTAGCGGCCGTAATAATTTCCGCTTCCATGTCGTAATCATCCAGCACAGAACGTACTTTTTGCAGTCGCTCTTCGCCGCTGGCCACGACAAATACTTGGAACTTGCCGAGCGTCCAGCGTTCCATTTCGGCTTGCAATAAATTCATCTGCCCGTGGAACGATTGCATCGGCTTGCAAGAGTAGGCAAGCGATTTTTTGATTGTGACGAGTGGAAATGTCCGCGTAAAGAGCGACAGGAAATTGGCCGGCTGCTGGAGCTTCGCCAACACTTCCCGGAATGGGTACGCTAGCTGAACATCGTGGAGAAATTTGCCTTCTTCAAGAAGCGACACCGTCCACTCCGCTTCTTCGCGTTCTAGCGTTTCGGTCATTTCCTGTATGCGTCCAAGTTCATCGAAAAACACCACGCCGTCATTAGGGAAATAATCGCCGAGAAAAGCGGATTGCGAATCGACCAAGGCGGCATATTTCGCCAACTGTTCAGGCTCATCGCCGCTTCTGAGCGTGTCGATATCGTTTTGGATGTATTGCATCATCAACTCTTTCGTATCGTCATCCTTGAGTTTCTTCAGACTCGCCGATAGTTGGTCTTCGATGCGGTCTGCAAGCATTCGCTTCTGCCCTGCCGACAAAACCAATTCGACGGCTGGCAAAATGCACAAAGAGTGTATTTTTTCGAGTGAGCGCTGATCTTCCGCCGAAAACAAGCGAATGGAATCCACTTCTGTATCGAAGAGCTCGATGCGTACCGGATGCTCAAAGTGCAGCGGGTAGACATCCAAAATGCCGCCGCGCAAGGCGAATTCTCCAGGAGAAGTCACCATGGTTGTACGGGAATAGCCCATTGCGACAAGCTTCAATAGCCAGCTTTCCGTATCGAGCTCGTCTCCGTCTTCTACACGTAAAGTCGCCCCGTCCCATTGTGCCGGGGATGGCAGCAATTTACGCAAGCCCGAAACCGGCGTCACGTAGATGCCTGTACCGGTCGATTTCATGTGATCAAGCGTATCGATCCGATGGGCGCGCAGTTCCGGACCTGAAAAGGCAATATCCGCCGCAATCGTTTCTTCTGCCGGATACAACCGGACACGCTGCTCCCCCATCAGCCGGACCAAATCGTCATAGACTCTTTGGGCATGCAGTAAATTCGGCGTTACGACAAGCAGCGGCTTGTCCAGCTCTTCATGGACCGTTTGGTAAAAAATAGGCCGGGCGCTGCCAGATAATCCAGAAATCAATTGATGGTCCTGGCCTTTCTTCAGTTCGTTGATAAATGATTGAGTATGGGAATCCCCTAAAAATGCCTGCAAAATATGCTTCATGAAGATTCCTCCTTCCTGTCTAAAATAAAGCCGTTTACTGGCTATAGTACCCTTTTCAAAATAAGGAGAAACGGAAAAAAGCCTTGGACGCCCGAAAGCGCCAAAGCGATTACTTATTGTATTCGTTCATGACTTCGTTAAATGGTTTCGACAGCCAGTAATTACACGCATCCGCACTCTTCACAACCGCTTCTTGCATGAGCGGCTGCTCTTCGCCTCCAAATTTAGCGAGCACATAATCCGGCACTTTCATGCCTTGAGGCGGGCGGCTGATGCCAATGCGCATCCGGTTGAACTGCTGGGTGCCGAGGTGCTGAATGAGCGATTTGATGCCATTATGTCCCCCAGCACTGCCTTTTTGACGCAACCGAAGCTGACCTGTCGGCAAATCCAAATCGTCATAGATGACGACAATGTCTTCTAGGTCGACATTGTAATAATCCATTAACGGACCGATGCATTCGCCGGACAAATTCATATACGTGAGCGGCTTGACGAGCATCACTTTGCCTTCAGGACGGTGAACAACGGCATACATGCCCTTGAATTTGGACTGCGTTAGCGGTGCGTTCCAGTCGCTTGCCAACCGGTCGATTACTTGAAAGCCGATATTGTGGCGGGTTTCTTCATATGGTTTTCCTGGGTTCCCCAGGCCGATAATCATTTTCATAGCAAACTCCTTTTAGTTCTTCACTGCCTTTTATTTTACCATAATCTGAGCCGATGCAATAAAAACAGGGACTGCCCAAAGGCAGTCCCTGTTCAACCATTACCTGGATTATTCTTTTTCTTCGCCGGCTGCTTCTTCTTCGTTGTCGCCGACGACTTCAGGCTCTTCTTCGCCTTCATCAGTTGTTTCCAACTCTTCTAGTTCTTCTTCTGTACGTGGTGCTGTAACAGAGATGAGCAAGAAGTCATCGTCGTTCAAGATTTCAAAGCTGAACTTGTCGCGGATGTCGCTAACCGAAACAGAATCGCCGATTTCTAGTTCGCTGACATCGATATCGACAGAATCCGGAATATCGCTCGGCTTAACGCGAATGTGGACTTCGCGGTTCGGCTGTGTGACCACGCCACCTTCTTTTTCGCCTGCTGATTCGCCGATCACGTGAACAGTTGCATCCACATCGATTTCTTCGGACATGTTAATCGCTAAGAAGTCAACGTGTTTGAAATTGCCTTTTAATGAATCCATTTGATAATCGCTCAGTACGACATTTGTGCTCTTGCCGTTGATTTCCAAGCTGATGACGCCATTACGTCCAGATTCACGCAAAGTTTTGATCAAATCGATCTCAGACATCACAATCGATGTTGTTTCCATTTTGTAGCCGTATACGACGCCTGGCACATTGCCTTCGCCGCGTAAATCGGTCAATGCCGATTGTGGTTTTCCTGTTTCTCGTTTCACTGCTGTCATTTTAGTAGCCATATAGTTTCAACCTCCAGTTATATTAAACGCATAGTGTATAACTACCCTGTTCATATCAAGCTAAAACCTGGAATACTCTGACAGGCAGAATCAATCAAATAATGTACTGACTGATTTCTGTTCGTGTACACGGATGATTGTTTCTGCAAGAAGCGGTGCGACAGTCAATTGCTTAATCTTGTCGATTTTCTTCTCATCTGCAAGCGCGATTGAGTTTGTCACGACCAATTCTTTAATGACCGAGTCCTGAATGCGTTGAACGGCCGGGCCGGACAATACAGGGTGCGTACAGCAAGCATAGACTTCTTTAGCGCCGCTTTCGATCAAGGCACTTGCCGCAATCGAAATCGTGCCCGCCGTGTCGATGATGTCATCAATGATGATCGCAGTTTTGCCTTCGACGTTCCCGACGATGTTCATGACTTCGGCAACGTTCGGACGCGGACGGCGTTTATCGATGATGGCGATCGGTGCTTTTAAGCGGTCCGCCATTTTACGGGCACGCGTAACGCCGCCGTGGTCAGGTGACACGATGATGGCATTCTCGAGATCGATATTGGCATCGTTTAGGAAATGATCGGATAGGAGTGGCACAGCGACCAGATGGTCAATCAAAATATCAAAGAACCCTTGAATTTGCGGAGCGTGAAGATCTAATACCACGACACGCGTCGCGCCGGCTGTCTCGAGCAAATTGGCCACTAGTTTCGCCGTGATCGGCTCACGTGAACGGGCTTTACGGTCCTGGCGTGCATAGCCGTAGTAAGGAATCACTACATTCACCGTCCGTGCAGAAGCACGCTTGACGGCATCGATCATGATCAATAGCTCCATCAAGTTTTCGTTGACCGGCTGTGAAGTCGATTGAACAATGAACACATCGCAGCCGCGGATGCTTTCTTCGATATTGATTTGGATTTCTCCGTCGCTAAAGTGCGTGACCGAGCTTTTGCCCAGCGGCAAGCCTACTTGCTCAGCGATTTGCTCAGCCAGTTCTTTGTTCGAGTTCAACGAAAAGATTTTCAACTTAGAGTTTGTATTTTGAATGCCCATTGGGGGGAACCCTCCTATTATTTGCGGTTTAGTTTACTTGCATAGCCTTCTTTGTTTTCTTGGCGAGCACGTCCGATCGCCAAAGCATCATCGGGCACATTTTTTGAAATGGTCGACCCTGCCGCGACATAAGAACCTTTGCCGATCGTTACCGGAGCGATCAAATTCGAGTTGCAGCCGATGAATGAATCATCTTCAATCGTCGTCAAATGCTTGTTCTTGCCATCGTAATTGACCGTAATGGTGCCACAGCCGATATTGACGCCGCTGCCAACGAGCGCATCCCCGATATAGCTCAAATGAGACACTTTACTCCCTGTACCAAGCTCAGCTTTTTTCACTTCCACAAAATTGCCGATCTTCACTTCGTTGCCGAGTGCGGATTGCGGGCGGATATGGGCGAATGGACCAACGGCGGTATCGTTACCGATAGTGCTGTCGTACACTTCAGAGCTGCGGATTTCTGTGCGGTCGCCGATAGTGCTGCTAACGATGCGTGTGTTGGATGTGATGACGCAATCTTCCCCGATCACCGTGTTGCCTTCAATGGTGACGTTCGGGTGAATGACCGTATCAGCCCCGATTTTCGCCTGTGCACTGATATAGGCAGTTGCCGGGTCGATAATCGATACGCCTGCGCGCATGTGCTGCTCAGTGATGCGGCGGCGCAAGAAGGTTTCCGCTTGGCTTAACGCCACACGGTCATTAACGCCAAGTGTCTCTTCGAAGCTGTCCGTTGCATAGGCTGCAACAATTTCGCCTTGCTTTTGAAGAATCTCAATGACGTCCGGCAAGTAATATTCGCCTTGGACATTATCGTTTGAGACATTTTTCAAGGCTTCGAACAAGGCTTCGTTGTCAAAGCAATAGGTTCCTGTATTGATTTCGTTGACGATTTGCTCTTCTGTCGATGCGTCTTTTTGCTCGACAATCTTCTCAACGCTTCCCTCAGCTCCGCGGATAATGCGGCCGTAACCTGTTGGGTCTTCTGCGATAGCCGTCAAGATCGTTGCCTTCGCATTGTTTTCTTTATGATGGTCGATGAGTGACTGCATCGTTTCCGCGCGGATCAATGGCGTATCGCCGCATACGACGATCGTCGTTCCTGCTTTTCCTTCAATCAGCGGCGCTGCTTGTTGCACGGCATGGGCAGTGCCGAGCTGCTCTTCTTGCAGTGCATATTCGCTCATGTCTCCTAGCTGGTCTTTCACTTTCTCTGCTCCATGCCCGACGATCGTAACAATCTTTTCGACCCCAAGCTGGTGGATATTCCCCGTTACATGCTCTACCATCGGCATGCCACACACCGGGTGAAGTACTTTATACAATTTCGATTTCATGCGTGTGCCTTGTCCGGCCGCGAGTATGACCGCATATGTATGGTCCATCAGTCGAATCCCTCCATTTCCTGTATTGTAAGCTAATTAAGTAAGAAATCATTGTCTGGCGAAAGGGCTAAGCACTCTAGGCAAAAAAATGCCACTTTCACGTTTCCTTATTGACTATAGCTGAAAAACCCTTGATTTTCAAGGTTACAGGACATGACAATCCCATGACAAAGCCCGAAGTGAGGGCAATTGCGTGCTTTTTTGCATTCAGGTTAGCACATGTCGCTAATGGCATTACAAGCCCTTCAAATTAGCTCCATAAAAAAGAACCTTCTCTCATAATGGAAGGTTCTTTGGCACATTAGATGCCTGCATTCTCAAGTTCAACCAGCTCTTCACTTTGTGCATAAGCTGCTAACACGGCTTCCTGCAATTTATTGCGGGCGCTGGAATTGATCGGGTGCGCAATGTCGCGGAACTCCCCGTCTGGCGTCCGCTTGCTTGGCATCGCGACAAACAAGCCATCGTTGCCATCGATTACGCGGATGTCATGTACCACGAATTCATTGTCGAGCGTGATTGAAGCGATTGCCCGCATACGTCCATCTGTTTGGACACGGCGCAACCTTACATCAGTTACTTCCATTCTCAAATCTCCCCTTCTCTTGCTGTAATTTTTTGGCGCTTTTGTTGGTATTCGGGGGAGAGGACTAAATTCCTTCAAAAATTACAGAATTTATTAGAAAATTAACTTAATAGACGAGAAATAAACAAAAACCACCTAAAAAGGTGGTTTTAATGTGCAACTTTTGAAATGACTTCGATTTCCACTTTCACATCTTTTGGCAGGCGTGCCACTTCGACGGTCGAGCGCGCCGGCTTATGCTCGCCAAAATAAGAAGCATAAATGGAATTGAGTTCCGCAAAATCGTTCATGTCTTTGATAAAGACGGTCGTCTTGATGACCTGCTGAAGCGATGATCCCGCTTCTTCCAGTACAGCCTGAAGATTGGCAAAGACTTGATGCGTTTGTTCTGAAATGCCGCCTTGGACAAGCTCTCCGTCCGCTTTCAGCGGGATTTGCCCTGAACTGTAAAATAGTTCACCTGAAATGACGCCTTGTGAATACGGCCCGATTGCCGCTGCTGCTTTATCTGTCGCTACATATTTCATATTACTCCACTCCTTCAAAATAGTTTCCGCCGCGCAAGGTAATCGTCCGGTCTTTTTCACTGACTTCGTCCAATTTGACAAGGGAAAGGTATTTCTCGACCAAGCGTTCATCCACATGCTCCGCTTCAACGAGCACAGCTACGCCAGCTAATGTACAATCGAATTCCTCAAGCAAGTTCTTCATGCCGTTCATCGTGCCGCCAACTTTCATAAAATCGTCGGTGATGAGCACGCGCTGGCCGCTCTTCATGCTGCGTTTTGACAACACCATCGTCTGGATGCGCCGCGTCGAGCCTGAGACGTAATTGATACTGACCGTAGAACCTTCCGTTACTTTGCTGTCACGACGGACAATAACAACTGGCACATTCAAATGGCGCGCGATTGCCTGGGCAATCGGGATACCTTTCGTTGCGACCGTCATGATGGCATCAATTTTCTCGCCTGCGAACGCGCTGGCAAACACTTTGCCGACACGGTTCATCATTTGAGGATTGCCGAGCACATCCGTCATGTACAAATAACCGCCTGGCAGCAGTCGGTCCGATTGGCTCAATTCGGTAATCAACTCGTCCATGACTTGGCGGATTTCGCCCTCTTTCAGCTTCGGCACATATTTGACACCCCCGGAAGCCCCCGGGACGGTCATCAATAGGCCGATGCCTTTCTCTTCAAAAGTTTCCTTGACGATCCCCAAGTCCTCGCTGATCGAAGACTTTGCTGACTGATACAAATCCGAGAAATATGTCAACGGAATCAATTGATGCGGATGTTCCAATAGATAATGCGTCATGTCGACCAAGCGTTCACTGCGCTTCCATTTCACTACTACCCTCTCCTAAACACGAATATTCTAATGAAAACTTACCATAAATATACGTATTTAAGCAAGAGTCTCTCGGTCACCGAGCAGTCGCACTGCATAAACTTCGGAACAAAAGCCCCTCAAGCCATTGTAGATGCGTGGAATCCGCGCTTCTTGGTTGACTAAGCCAAATACCGTTGGGCCGCTGCCACTCATAAGCACGGCATCGGCACCGAATTTGATCATCTGCTCTTTGATCTGTCCGACTTCCGGATGCAAATTCATCGTGACGCTCTCAAGCGCATTCCCTAAAGTGTTACACATTGCTTCGTAATCACCTTCACGAAGTGCCGTAATCATCGCTTGCGTGTCCGGATGCTCCGCTTTAGCCGGGTCGAACGCGCCGTAGACGTCTGCCGTCGAGACGCCGAGTGACGGCTTCGCAAGAATAACCCAGCAATGAGGAGGCGCCGGCAGTTCTTCAATAACTTCGCCGCGTCCTGTGGCGAGCGCTGTGCCGCCATATACACAAAACGACACGTCGGAACCAATTTTCGCACCGAGCTCTGCCAACTCATCGAGCGACAAATTCAATTGCCATAGTTGGTTGAGCCCTTTCAAAGTAGCCGCTGCATCGCTGCTGCCCCCAGCAAGCCCAGCAGCGACCGGAATCTGCTTGTCGAGCGAGATGATAACGCCTGTTTTAATATGGAAAGTATCTTTGATCAATTGAGCAGCCTGATACGCTAGATTGCGCGAGTCGTTCGGCACGAAACGGTCTGCCGACTGAATATGTATGCCTTTCGCTGTGCCTTGCAGGCCGATGCGGTCCGCCAAGTCGACGGTGGTCATGATCATTTCGATTTCGTGGTAATTGTCCGGACGTTTATATAGTACGTCCAGCGTCAAATTGATTTTGGCAGGCGCTTTTATATAGAGCATTCCACTGCCTCCTTTTCTGTTCTGATGACATTTATTTTAACACAGTACTTGGGCTTCCGAAGAATCCAAGCAATAGAAAAAAACCCGCTTTCGGCGAAATCACCGAAACGGGTTATAAAGTAAGTATAAATAGAGTTCAATTATCTAACGACTAGTGCGTCTTCTGTTCCTTCAAAGACAGTGATTTCCACTGCTTCAGTTAAGATGTCCGCGTAGCTATATGATACGCGTTCAAATGCATGTTCATCTTGATCCAATTCAATCACGAACACGGAGTGATAGGTTTCACGCAGAATTCCGGCACGTTCTACCGTCTTTTTGCGACCTCCGTTTGCTTTTAACAGCAACCTTTTCCCTAAATGCAGGTCTAATGACTTTTTAATCTCCGCCAAAGTTTTGGGCATTTTGTCTACACCTCACTATAGTCTAAAGTCTAGCATAAAATGACCGCGGAGTCAAATAAATTTTTAATTTTACCAAGGCTTTTAAAGAATTGCAACAGTTATTTATCCGAAATATTCTAGTTCCGAAAAAAACTGTGCCAAAACTGTTACAGTTTCAAGGTTTAGTGGAAATGCGGATACAATTTATCCGACAATAGCCCGAACTCCTTGATGCTTAGCGTTTCACCGCGGCGCGTCGGGTCGATGCCTGCTTCGTCGAGTGCCTGCAAAATGAGGTCTTTTTTCGCTTTCCCATTCGGCATAGCACTTTGCAAATTATTTAGGATGGTCTTGCGGCGCTGGACAAATGACCCGCGTGTCACCGAGAAGAAAAAGTCTTCATCGATGACTTGGACGATTGGCTCCGGACGTTTGATCATCCGGATGACTGCAGAGTCGACATTGGGTTGCGGCATAAACACAGACTTCGGCACGGTCATGGCAAATTCGGCTTCCGTATAATACTGAATAGCGATGGACAAGGAACCGTACGCCTTCGTGCCGGGTTTTGCTGTGATGCGTTCCGCTACTTCTTTTTGTAGCATAACGACCAGGCCACGAATCGGCAGTTTCTCGAGCAATAGCTTCAAGATGATTGGCGTCGTCACATAATAAGGCAAGTTGGCGACGACCATGATGTCTTCAAAATCGGCTAACTCTTCTTTTATCTCCTGCTCGACATCCGCTTTCAAGATATCGGAATGAATCACTTTGACGTTATCATAAGGCGACAAAGTATCTGCTAGCACCGGTAGTAGCCGCTGGTCGATTTCAAACGCCAACACTTTCCCAGCGTCGCGTGCCAAGTGTTCGGTTAAGGCGCCGATTCCCGGGCCGATTTCAATGGCCGCCGAGTCTTTCGTAAGACCGGCTTGGGAAACGATTTTGCGCAAAATATTCGGGTCGATCAAAAAGTTCTGCCCAAGGCTTTTTTTGAACGTCAAGCCGTGTTTTGCCATGATTTCTTGCGTGCGAATCGGTGTTGCTATATCTTTGGTCATGTTCTGTCCTCCTGGGTTAACGCTTGCACTGCGTCGATAAACTGCTGTTTGGTAATGCCGAACACATGCAAACGCTTGTGCAGCTGCTTGCCGTTCGTATAGCCGATGTTGAGCGCTTCTCCAAGCTCCGTTCTGCGGGCTTTCGCTGAAGGATGGGCAATCAGCCGGGCATCGATTAAATCCTCTAAGGTGATCTCTACTGGGCGTTCTTCAGTCCTTGGCGTATAAACCGCTTCGAGTGCTTGTCGAATGTCTTCATCACTGGCATGTTCAATGCCGAGTCCTTTGCCATTTTTGGCGATGGTTTTTTCTTTCGCCAAAAAGGCATGCTTGGCCATCGGCACATGTTCTTCAATAATAGCACGAATCCGCCTGCCCGGATAATCGGGGTCGGTAAAGACGATGACGCCGCGCTTCTCATGGGCATGCATGATGCGGCGCAAGGTCTCGTTCGAAATGGCGGACCCGTTCGTTTCAATCGTATCGGCACCGACTGCCCGCTTGATCGCCACTGTATCATCTTTTCCTTCAACAACAATCACTTCTTGTATCTTCATGGCTTATCCCTCGTTTCTGCAGCTCTCATTCAGTTTACCGCGCTTTCTGCCAACATGTAAAAAGCTTTCCCGATACTCCCGGGAAAGCTTTTCCTTCTATAGTAATGTTGTATTCGATTAGTTAAGGATTTTTACTTTCACTTGCTTGCGTCCAAATGCTAGTGCATCTGCACGGTTCGGCATGAACAAATCGATTTTATTGCCTTTGATCGCTCCGCCTGTGTCGCCAGCAATAGCATTGCCATAGCCCTCTACCCAAACTTTTGAGCCGAGTGGGATGACACTTGGATCTACTGCGATCACTTTAAGGCCCGGGTTCGCTTTCAAGTTGATGCCCGTTGCCGTGATGCCTGAACAGCCTGTGCAGCTAGCTGTGTACGCGGTCGCAGATACATAAAATTCCTTGCCGCCTGTCGGTTCAGAAGCAGCTTCTTTTTTCGCTGGCTGTGGTGCCGCTTTGGCTTTTACGGGAGCTTTTGCGACCGCTTTGGGAGCAGCAGCTTTCTTCGCTGGCGCTGACGCTTGTGTCACTGGCGCCGTTTCTTTTTTAGCAGCTGCCTGTTGAGGCGCAGCTGTCTGTTTGGTTGCCGTACCGCGGGATACACTCGCGACAACCGTTTTCGTGCCAACAGCCAAAATTTGCTGTTTTGGCTCTTTAACAACTTTTTCTTTTTTCAATTCACGTTTTACTTCTTTGCCATTTTCTTTCACGACTTCGTAAGTTTTCTCAACCAGTCCATCCTGCCCTTTTTGGACCAGCTTTTCGCTGCCTTTCAAAAGGGAAGAATCTTTTTTCGTTTCCACTGCATATTTCACAGCATCTTCCACTACATCGGTGACTTTTTCTACACGCACGACTTCGACTTTTGAGTTGGGAAGAACGAGTTCATCCAGTTCCTGCTCTACGCGGTCAAGTTTACTTAGTTCAATACTATGCTGTTTTAAAAAGTCAGCGACCGTAGTCGAAGTGGACCAAACTTTTTTGTCTTTTCCGCCATCCACGATGGTTACTTCGTACGCTTTCTCTACATCAATCACGGTGTCTTCATCGACAATTTCATCGAGCGCCGGGCTTACTTTATCATGCTTTGTCACTTCGATTTCCGCTTTTTCCAAAACAGCGGCTACCGTATTTTCAGTCGTCCAAGCTGAACGGGTTTCTCCGTCAACCGTTACTGCGTATTGTTCTGCTTGATCCCATTCAATCGCAGTGTCGTCTTCGATCTTCGTATCGGCTGAATGGCTGAGGAAATCGTCTTTCCCGACTTCAATCGCCTGCTCGTCCAATACATCGCCGACCGTTTCAGCATGCGTGCGAATTTCTTCCGTTTCACCGTTTGCTGTCACTGTGACAGTGTTCTTCGTGCCTTCAAAAACCGCGAAAGCCAAGACAGCTGCGAATAATAGAACCGTTGCAATGCTAACTGCTATCGATTTACCTGTAAATGATTTATTGTTTTTGGCATCATTTGTCTCTTTTGTCAAAAATAATTCCTCCTTTGTACACCTGAGTGATTATAGGCGCGCCCCACTTCCGTGTCAACGCATATGTTTTTTTCAATTAACCAGCATTTATGACAATTTGTAGAACCGTTCCGCATTTTTCGTTGTGGCTTCAGCTACCGTTTCCACTGGCAGCTCTTTCAAGCGGGCGATTTCTTCGGCTACTAGCGTTACGTACGAAGGTTCGTTGCGCTTGCCTCGGTAAGGATGCGGCGCTAGATAAGGGGCATCGGTCTCGATCATCAAATGTTCCAGCGGGATTTCGGCTGCCACTTCTTTCGGCTTTTTGGCATTCTTGAATGTTACCGGACCGCCAAGTGAAATCATGAAATTCATCTTGATGCTCTCGTATGCTGTTTCGACGCTGCCGCCGAAGCAATGCATGACGCCTCCGACTTGTTGTGCGTCTTCTTCGCGCAAGATCGTCAACACGTCTTCCGTCGCTTCCCGGTTATGGATGATAATCGGCAAGTCGACACGTTTAGCGAGCTGAATCTGTTTGCGGAACACTTGTTGTTGGATATCTCTCGGTGATTTGTCCCAATGGTAATCGAGGCCCGTTTCGCCGATACCAACGACTTTTTCGTGTGCGGCCAATTGTTCGATCCATTCGAGGTCTTCATCCGTGCAATCGATCGCATCGACAGGATGCCAGCCGACCACTGCATAGATAAAGTCATACTGCTCAGCCAATCTAATGGCTCGTTTGATCGTTTTCCGGTCAAAACCGATGACGACCATTTTCTCCACCTTGCTATTTAGCGCGCGATCGATGACTTCCTGTAAATCCTCGTCGTACTGATCGGCGTTTAAGTGAACATGGGTATCGATATACATCTTCATCAGTCTCCTTCACATAGATTACATTGTACGGGTTGAAGCGATTTCTTTCTTCACAGCCATATTACATTTGGATTACAAAACATGATGTTTTAGAGACATTTCGTCATTTTTAGCGTTTTTAGTAGTCGGTAAGTCCTTAAACATAAAAAAACAGCCCGCTCAACTGAGCAGGCTGTCACATGAATATTTACTTAACTTGTGTGCCGTTCGGTAACTTTTGGTCTACAGAGGCGATCGTCAAGTAACCGTTTTGCTGTCCGGCGAGAATCATGCCTTGCGACAATTCACCGCGCAGTTTGACCGGTTTCAAGTTAGCGACGATGATGACCTTTTTGCCGATCAATTCGTCCGGCTTGTAATGCTCTGCAATGCCCGAAACGACTTGGCGCGTCTCATACCCCATATCCACTTGCAGCTTCAACAGCTTATCGGTTTTCTTCACCGGTTCGCATGCCGTAACCGTCGCCACGCGTAAATCCACTTTCATGAAATCATCAATCGTAATTTCAGGAGTGTCCGGCTTTTCAGGGACGGTTTCTACAGGTGCTTGCTCTTCTGTTGACACTGCCCCTCCACGCATTTGGTCACGGATATACGCCACTTCCGGCTCCACTTCAAGGCGTGGGAAAATCGGCGTGCCTTTTTTCACGACGGTCGTACCGGCTGGAATCGCGCCGAATGACTCTAACGTCTGCCATTCAAGAAATTCTGGTGAGAGTCCAAGCTGTTCAATGATCTGCTTCGGTGCGTTCGGCAAGAACGGCTGCAGCATGACCGCTGTCATGCGCAGGCTTTCCGCGAGATGCGCCATGACTGAAGCCAGTTGCGCTCGATCGCTTTCGTCTTTTGCCAATACCCATGGCTGCGTTTCATCGATGTATTTATTGGTGCGGGAAATCAATGTCCACACTTCGCTTAGCACGAGGCTGAACTGCATTTTTTCCATATGCTCTTCGTAAACGGCCACTGTATTTTTCGCCACAGTCTGCAAAGTCTCGTCGAATTCGGTTTTCAAGCCATCAACTTTCGGCACTTCGCCGTCGAAATATTTATTGATCATGGAAACGGTCCGGTTCAGTAAATTCCCAAGGTCGTTCGCCAAGTCATAATTGGTGCGTTCGACGAAAGATTCTGGAGAAAACACGCCATCAGATCCGAATGGCAGCTCGCGCAATAGGAAATAACGTGCCGCATCAAGCCCGTAACGCTCAACAAGCATTTCCGGATAGACGACATTGCCTTTCGATTTGGACATTTTGCCGTCTTTCATCATGATAAAGCCGTGCGCGAATACTTTTTTCGGCAAAGGCAAGTCCAGCGCCATAAGGAAGATCGGCCAGTAGATCGTATGGAAACGCACGATGTCTTTTCCGACCACATGGACATCTGCAGGCCAGTATTTATTGAAATTGCTGTCATCATCGGAGCCGTAGCCAAGTGATGTGATGTAGTTCGACAAAGCATCAACCCATACGTAAATGACGTGCTTCGGATCTCCAGGAACCGGGATGCCCCAATCAAAGGACGTACGCGAAACTGACAAGTCTTCAAGGCCTGGCTTGATAAAATTATTGACCATTTCATTCTTGCGCGATTCCGGCTCAATAAACTCGACATGTTTGTCGTAATACTCGAGCAAACGATCCGCATATTTCTTCATATTGAAGAAATACGATTCCTCTTTCACTTTATGGACCGGGCGCCCACAATCAGGACAATTGCCGTCTTCTAGCTGTGATTCGGTAAAGAAGGATTCGCAAGGCGTGCAATACCAGCCTTCGTACTCCCCTTTGTAGATATCGCCGTTGTCGAGGAAGGTTTGGAAAATTTTCTCTACGCCTTCCTTGTGGCGCGTGTCAGTCGTACGGATAAAATCGTCATACGTGATGTCCATGACATCCCATACTTTTTTCGCTGCTTCCGCCATGTCATCGACAAAGGCTTGCGGTGCTTTGCCGGCTTCTTGGGCTTTTTCTTCAATTTTTTGCCCGTGCTCGTCCATGCCTGTCAAAAAGCGGACATCAAAGCCGCGCAGGCGTTTGTAACGGGCCATTGCGTCAGATGCAACGGTCGTATAAGCCGTACCGATATGGAATTTTCCGCTCGGATAGTAAATGGGAGTGGTGAGGTAAAACGTCTTGTTCTTGGCAGTCACGAAAAATTCCTCCAGTTTTTTTGTATATCCTTTATTTTAACGAAGTCGCGAATTTTGTACAATGTTTCATCCTACAGCCAAAATCCCAATTCCTGAATTGGAACTTCTCCCCAAAATAGGAAATGCGGAAAATAATTGGCAAAAAGTTAACGAAGTAATGGCTATTTGCCTCAAAAACCCAAAATTTATTATGAAATCCATAGTTTTTTATTGACCTAATTGACATTAGTTGGTATGATTTATGACAAGAAGTGGTAAATGTCGAATTTTGACGAATTCTGCCGCTAAAATTGAAAGGGGCTAATGATTATGAAATCGACTGGTATTGTACGGAAAGTAGACGAATTAGGCCGCGTAGTTATTCCGATTGAATTGCGCCGCACGCTTGGCATCGCAGAGAAAGATGCATTGGAGATCTATGTCGACGACGACAAAATTATCTTGAAAAAGTATATGCCAAATATGACATGTGCGGTAACTGGAGAAGTTTCCGATGAGAACATGCAATTGGTTGGCGGCAAGTTGATCCTCAGCCCAGAAGGCGCGGAGCAGCTCGTCAAAGAAATCCAAACGAATTTGAGCAAATAAAAACCGGCGTGCTTATGCACACCGGCTTTTTTTATGGGCTGGGCTTAGTCTTTATGAAAGGCTTCGTAGACGTCCCGCTTCGGAAGGCCTCGTGCTTTCGCCACTTCTTTGATCGCTTCTTTTGAAGAAATTTGTTTTTGTTCCATTAATTGAGTGACGTGTTGTTCGTACGTCAATTCTTTCCACCACTCATCCACTTCCAGCTCATCCGGCGCCGAATTGCCTTCGACGACTAGGCAGAATTCCCCGCGGATTTCACTGGACTCCGCCCAAGCGACCGCTTCGCTCAAGGTGCCGCGCAGGAATTCCTCGAATTTTTTGGTCACTTCCCGTGCCAATACTACCCGCCGCTCGCCGCCGAATGTGGCCATTAAGCTTTTCAAGCTATCTTTCAAGCGATGCGGTGCTTCATAAAACAGCAGCGTTTCTTCTTTTTGGCTCAATTTTTCCAGTTCTGCCAAGCGTGTTTTCTTATTGCGCGATAGAAATCCATAAAACAAAAACGGTTGCGGCGTGATGCCCGAAGCAATCAATGCGCTGAGTGCCGCATTCGCTCCAGGCACCGGCACAACCGGATATGCTGCATCCACCACTTTTTTCACAATGTCTTCCCCGGGATCGGAAATACACGGCATGCCCGCATCGCTGACGAGCGCCACCGACTTGCCTTCCGCTAAATAGCGGAGGATTTTCTCTCCCCCACTGTCCTGGTTGTGCTCGTGATAACTGACCAGCGGCGTATCAATCGCAAAGTAATTACATAACTTCTTTGTATTGCGCGTATCTTCCGCCGCGATAACGTCCACTTCTTTCAATAGCCGCAGGGCACGCACGGTCATGTCCTCTAAATTGCCGATCGGTGTCGCTACCAAATAAAGTGTTGGCTGCACACCGCTAAAACTTTTCTGTGATTTCATGTCCGTTCCGCCTTTCTGCTCCGAATATAGACGATTTTTTCCGCCTTGCTCAATTGTTTAAAGGCATACTCCGCTTTCATCGCTTCCGGCTTCGTGCTGAACGACTCATTGTAGATGAGCGTCAGCGGGCCGCGCGAACGCGTATATTTTGCCCCTTTTCCGCTTTGATGTGTCGCCAAGCGCTTCTCTAAGTCATTCGTATATCCGGCATAATACGATCCGTCTCCACATTCTAGAACGTAGAAAAAATGTTCATTGTTCATTTCCATACAACAAGCCCCGCACTTCTTCCGTGTATTCGCCATCTTCCCCATAAACGATTAACGGCGGCAGCACTTTCAAATCAGGCTTGCCGTCCTTGATGCCTTCGATCAATAAAGTATTCGCTTCTTTTCCGGCTTTCGGATAAACGAGCCGGATGCGTTTTGGCTCTAAACGATTATTGCGCATCGCTGCCATGATATCGATCAAGCGGCCCGCCCGGTGGACAAAAGCGGCCTTGCCGCCTTGTTTCAATAACTGGCTTGCCGATTTTACTGCTTCATCCAATGTCAGATGAAGCTCATGCCGCGCGATGGCCATATGCTCACTCAAGTTTTTATCGCTCATCTCATGTGCCGGGAAATAGGGCGGATTGCACGTCACCGTATCGAATTTTTCAAATCCGAGTTGCGCCGGAATTTCTTTGACGTCGCCTTCGATGATGTTAATTTGTTCTTCAAGCTCGTTGAATGCGATGCTGCGGCGCGCCATCCCAGCGAGGCGAGGCTGCAGTTCAACTCCAGTGATTGTTGATTCGGTACGAGCGCTCAAAAACAATGGAATCGCGCCGTTGCCGGTGCATAGATCGACAATCCGTCCGCGCTTTTTTGGCACATATGCAAAACGCGCCAATAAGACTGCATCTAAAGAAAAGGAAAATACCGAAGGGCTCTGGATAATGCGTAAATTCTCCGCTAATAAATAATCCAAGCGTTCGTCGTCTGTTAACATGTCGTTCACTCCTGCCATAATAAAAGGCTGCCGCCACACGGAGTGTCGGAAGCCTGTTGGTTCTATTTCTTTATTGTCTAGCTCAAACGCCTAGCTTCTCGGGTCATAAGCCGTTTACCCTGTGCGGCAAAAAGCGCCGCTTCGGGTACACGTCTTATGCCTGTCGAAGCTGAACAGGCGGTTTCGCTTTTCTTTATGTCTAGCTCAAACGCCTAGCTTCTCGGGTCATAAGCCGTTTACCCTGTGCGGCAAAGAGCCCCGCTTCGGGTACACGTCTTATTCCTGTCGAAGCTGAACAGGCGGTTTCGCTTTTCTTGTTAATTCTGCTTGTTTAAAAATGATAGACAAAACAGGCAGTCGTCGCCTTTTCTGGAGCTTCCGAAATGGACGTTGCAGACGTGGTAGCCTTCGTGGTACAGGCGCGCCAAGTTGTCGTAGCCTTCACCGATGTCCATGACGGCTTTTTTCAATTTCACCGGGTCGACTTTCTCCGGTTCCGGCACTTTTTCGTTCAGTTCATCGAGGCGGGCACGCAAATGGTGATTTTCCAGTTGCAGCGCATGATGCTCTTCCATCGTCCGCGCTACCACTGTTTTCAAATCACGGAACTGCTCTTGCATCGATTCCAATTGCTGTTCAAAATCCATGACCGTATCCAAAAAGTTCTTTTCTTTCACTGATACCACCACCTCACGCTCTCGTCCCTTGGTTCATGATTTCATCCAATGTATATTCCAGCGTCTGGTCTTGTTCTGCCAGGCGAATTTTCAATACTCTCTCAAGCAAATTCAAGCTGACGACGCGGCCGCTGCCATCTGGCGTTTCGACACGCGCGCCGATATCGGGCATTTCTTTTTTCGCTTGTTCGTATTCGTCGTTCTCGTATTTCAAGCAGCACATCAAACGCCCGCACAGCCCTGAGATTTTCGACGGATTCAACGACAAGTTCTGGTCTTTCGCCATTTTGATCGACACCGGCTCGAAATCGCCAAGGAAAGTCGAACAGCATAGCATGCGCCCGCACGGCCCGATGCCGCCGAGCATTTTCGCCTCGTCACGTACGCCGATTTGGCGCAGTTCGATGCGCGTCCGGAAAATCGACGCCAAGTCTTTCACCAGATTACGGAAATCGACCCGGCCTTCTGCGGTGAAATAGAAAATGACTTTATTACGGTCGAAAGTGTACTCGACATCGACCAGCTTCATGTCCAAGCGGTGCGATTCGATTTTGTCCGTTCCTACTTCAAAAGCGCGTTCCGCTTCCGAACGGTTTTCTTCCACTTGCAGGCGATCGCGTTCAGTTGCGGCGCGAACGACTTGCTTCAGCGGCAAGACGACATCATTCTCGCCGACTTCTTTCACAGGGACGACCACTTTGCCGTATTCAATGCCCCGCGCTGTTTCCACAATGACGTAATCGTCTTTTTCGATCATGGCTTCGCCTGGATCGAAATAATATATTTTACCCGCTTTCTTGAAGCGGACTCCTATTACTTTATACAATTGTCTACCCCTCCTGCAGATTCAGCATTAATTGCTCCATCAACAGTGTCCGGTTCATATTGCGCGGCAATTGCTGTTTGGCTTGTAACACTGCCTGCAACTGCCTGGACAATACATCGAACGAACGTTGAAGCGCCATCTGCTTCCAAGTTTCTTCCATGTCCGGATATGTGCGTGCAGTCTCAAGACCCGCTTTCACTGTCGCGATGTCCCGATATGCAAATAATAACATGTCGAGCCCTCTTTCGGCATCTTCTTTCTCTTTGAACAAGGGCAGCCAATCAGATTGAATCAAAAGTAATGCCTCATGGACATTGCCCCCCACCGTCTCAACTAGCTTCAACACCAGTTTCCGCTCATCAGCAAACTGCTCTTCCTCGCTCAACCGCTTCGCTTCTTGCTCACTTTGCGTCAACATGCTCACCGTCGCCGCCATCGATTTGGTCATGCCATCTGCCAATAACCGCTCCATCAACTTCGGCCGAGACAAAGGCTGGAATGACAGCAACTGGCAGCGCGAGCGAATCGTGCTCATGATGGCATTCAAGCGCTCCGTCAACAATAGCGCCGTCACATTCGCTTCTGGTTCTTCCAAAAACTTCAGCAAAGCGTTGGCAGACGAATTGTTCATCCGGTCGGCCTGCTCGATGACATAGACTTTGCGCCCTGCATTCAGCGCCGTCTTATTCATTGTGTAAATCAAGTCGCGGATTTGATCGATTTTGATGTTCTGTCCATCTGGTTCGATGAATAAAATATTCGGATGATTGCCGTTTTCATACAGTTTGCAGCTTCGGCATGTTTCACATGGAACATTGTCGATTGGTGTTTCGCATAGTAATAATTTGACGAAAAAATGCGTTAATTCTTTTTTCCCAGCCCCCGAAGGCCCTTCCAACAAATAGGCATGGGCGAGCCGGTCGTTGGCGTAAGCCCCCTGCAAGCGCTTAAGCACGACAGGCTGCATATCTTGTAATTCTTCTATGGTTTTGTGCATGATTCCACCTTCAAACTTTGTAAAAAATCCCGTGTTCCAGATGGATCACGGGTAGTACGGACGAAAAACAGCCAGGCTGTTTCTTAAAATTGCTGGAACTGTTCGATCGGCAAGACGAAAATTGTTGCCCCGCCCACTTCCACTTCGACCGGATACGGTATATAAGAATCCGCATTTCCACCCATCGGGGAAACCGGCGCCACCATCTGTTCACGCGCACGGCAATTGTCGCGGATCAAATCCATTAATTTCGGGACACGGCTATCATCTACCCCAATCAAAAAGGTGGTATTTCCTGAGCGCAAGAACCCTCCCGTACTGGCAAGCTTGGTAGCCCGGAAATCATTTTTCGTCAACGCATTGGATAAGCGGTTACTGTCTTGATCCTGTACCACTGCTACGACGAGTTTCATCAGCACTCACTCCTTTTTTAGTTGCTTCTCTATGTATTAGTATAACACGAACGGCGAACGTGCCGTCACCTCTTTCCCTGAGCGATGCAAAAAAATCGTGACAATATACAGCCCTTCCATCCATGAAAAAACAGCCCTTAACAAACAGGGCTGCCGGTAATTCATTATTTTTTTTCTGCCAAGAAGCGTTGCAAAGCTTCGTACGCATCCGACACTACTTCATCCAACTCGTTTTCTGCATTGATCAACTGCATGCGTTCTGGGTAACGGCCAAGCAATAGCAAATAGCCTTCTCTCACTTTGTAATGAAACGCTAGTGATTCCTCATCCAAGCGGTTAAATTCACGTCCTTGATCGAGATCGATGCGTGCAAGCCCCGTTTTCGGATTGACATCAAAGTACAAAGTCAATTCCGGCATATGTCCTTCAATGGCGAATTCATTGATTGCCAATACATTTTCTAATCCAAGCCCGCGCGCATGTCCCTGATAAGCAAGGCTGCTGTCGACAAAACGGTCGCACAAGACGATTTTCCCTTCCTGAAGCGCCGGCAGCACCCGTTCTACCAAATGCTGGCGCCTGGCCGCTGCATATAACAAAGCTTCTGTCCGGGCATCCATCGCCGTATGCGTCCGGTCCAGGATGACTTCGCGTATTTTCTCCGCGATTTCAATGCCCCCCGGTTCACGGGTTGTTACCACCTCAAAGCCGTCAGCAACCAGCCGTTCTGCCAGTTTTGCTAAGGCTGTCGTTTTGCCCGATCCTTCGCCGCCTTCTAGCGTAATAAAATAACTCATAGTTTCACCTGTTTCCTTATCTATTAAAAACACTACCCACTATACCGCAATAGCTGCCTTTTTTGCATCTTCCTTTAGACCTTATTCCTCATCTTCCGCTACTTGGTAAGCACGCTCAAACAACTCCATTTGGCTGTCGATCACCGCTTGCCCTTCGATTCGCCGAACATAGCCGTAATTGCCTTCTTCGTCTTGTTCACGCGCTTTGACATTATCTTTAAGACCAAGCTCCAGAATGTCCCACACTTGCCCCCTCACCCGCTTGTCGATCACCGGAAAAAGGATTTCAATGCGGTTGTTTAAGTTTCTCGTCATCATATCTGCAGAGGACAAAAAGGTTTTTTCTTTGCCATTCTGATGGAAATAATAGACGCGGCTATGTTCGAGCAGACGCCCGACAATACTGCGCACACGGATGTTGTCGCTCACTCCGGGGATTCCTGGACGCAAGCAACAGATGCCCCGGACAATCAAATCGATTTTGACCCCGGCACGCGATGCCTCATACAGCTTGATGATGATACTTTTATCGGTCAAAGAATTCATTTTTGCCACTATATGGCCATTGCCATACTTTTTCTCATAACGAATTTCGGAATCGATCAGATGGAGAATGTCTTTCCGGATCGAAAACGGCGCCACCGATAGATAGTGGAATTCTGGTTTTTCCGTATAGCCACTCAAATAATTGAAAAAATTCGTGGCATCGATGCCGATTTCTTTTTTCGAAGTGAACAAACTCATATCCGTATAGATTTTGGCCGTCTGGTCATTATAATTGCCGGTCCCGAGGTGAACAAAGCGTTCAATGCGCCCTTGTTTTTTGCGGACCACCAAGGTAATTTTGCTATGGGTTTTCAAATGGGTCATGCCATAAATAACGTGACAGCCCGCTTTTTCCAACTCTTTTGCCCAGTGCACATTATTTTCCTCATCAAAACGCGCCTTCAACTCAACTAGCACCGTCACTTGCTTGCCGTTTTCCGCCGCCCGTTTCAAGGCATTGATCACCGGCGAATCGCCGCTGACACGGTATAAGGTTTGCTTGATAGCGAGCACATCCGGATCATCCGCCGCTTCTGAAATAAACTCGACGACCGGCTCAAACGACTCGTACGGATGATGCAAGAACACGTCTTCTTCTGCGACTTTCGCATAAATTGCCTTCCCATTTTCCATCCCTACTGGCAGTTGCGAAATTTTTCCTTCGTAGACCAAATGCTCCCATATCGGAGCCATTTTCTTATAGAAACTGAAAAACACCGTCAAATCTAAAAATCCATCGATTTCATAGACATCTTTCGGATGCACTTCCAACTCTTCCATTAAATAGTCCAATATAACAGGATCCAAACCATCTTTTTGCACTTCGAGCCGGACAGCCGCTCCCCATTTACGTTTTCTCAACTCTTCTTCGATTTCTTTGAGCAAGTCGCGCGCGCCTTCTTCATGGATCGTCATGTCCGCATTGCGGGTAATCCGAAAAACAGTAGTCGACTTGACTTCATAGCCATGAAACAGTTTGCCGATAAAAAATTCGATGACATCATCCAGCAGCAATAATTTGCGCAATCCTCCATTTTCCGGCAATTGGACAAACCGCTCGAGCATTGCCGGCAATTGGACGATGGCGGTACGGATTCGTTGTTCAGAATCTACCTCTTTCGACGTATCTTCCAAGACGACCGCCAAATTGATGCTTTTATTCAAGAGCATCGGAAACGGGCGGTAAGCATCAATCGCCATCGGGGTCAGCACAGGGAAAATATGCTCGTCAAAGTAAACCTCCAAAGCCTTTTGCTGCGAATCGTTCAATTCCCTTACTTTCAGGAAATGGACATGCTCTTTCTGAAGCTTGGGATAGACGATTTTACGCAAAGTATCGTATTGCAAATTCACCAATTGATGGTTTTTCAAAGCGATTTCATGCAATTGCTGCTTGGGCGTCATCCCGGCTTTGTTCTCTGGCTTATTAAAGCCTACCTTCACCTGGTCTTGGAGACCCGCTACACGCACCATGAAAAACTCATCCAAGTTGGAGCTAAAAATCGCCAGAAACTTAAGCTTTTCAAGAAGCGGGTTGCTCGGGTCAAGCGCTTCTTGCAACACCCGTTCATTGAATGCTAACCAACTCAGTTCGCGGTTATTGTAATAGGAAGGACTGTTTAACTGGACCATATCTTCTTTTTTCTTTCCCACAACACAACTCCCCTTCAGGTTTCATTCATTCATGAAAGTCGACGGTAATCGTTTTCTTCAATAATTTTTCCAAATGCTTTTTCTGCTTCTCGACCTGGTATTGCTCAGGTTTCCAATCTTCCCGACATTGGATGGAGAAAACAAGCTCTTCTTTTTTGGACTCTATTTGGATGTCTTTGACGATATCGCGTTTGGTCGCATTCAAACTATAGGCGAATTTAATGACGGCACCCATAATATTGAACTTATCCAGCTCTTCTTCTGTAAACCAGTCTTCATAAAGCGCTGCATTGCGTTTGAACAGGTTTTTATTTTTATAAGAAGCGAGCAAGGCGACGATGATGCGTTCTTTGTGCAAAAGCCCATCGATGGTCCGGTTGGCCAATAGGTAAAAGGTATGCTGGTTGCTTGATTCGGAGTCGATATACGAACCGAGGTTGTACATGGAGCTGCCGAGGCGGACCCAGCGATGGTCGCTCTCGGACAATTCAAGAAATCCTTCGTCTACCAACTCTCGGACAATCATCAAGGCGCTATTGGTCACGTGGATAGCATGCGTCAAGTTGATATCGTAGTCGATCGCCAAATCGTAGAAACTTTCTTCAATGACGTTCGGAAACACTGGCATTTCAAAGTCTTTGGTCATTTCTTCGTAAAACACACCGTCCCGCAAGCCTTTTCGGCTCAAAGCAAACAGTTCCGCATCAATCAATTCCATGAGGCAATTGAACACTTCCACCGCTGGAATGATAATATCCGCACGGTCACGCGACAAACCTTCCACACGCTGCAGCTCATCAAAGTCCATCGAGCCCAGCCATTTATTCGTTTCTTCCACATCTTTCCGCTTCATCGTATACTGATGTACGCCAGATAGTGGATAGTCGATTTGTTCCTGGTGAATCTGCGCCAAGTTTCGTGCGCTTCCTCCGATGCCAACCAGCGGCAATTTTTTCCCTTCAATCCAGTCGAGCGATAAAAACTGACTTTCAATAAATTCCCTCAGTGCCTTCAATTCACTTTTTTTCGGTGTATCGCCTTCAATAAATTGTTTTTTCAACGATAAAGCACCGAATGGGAAACTGTGGAAATGGATGAGTTCACGGCCTTCGAATAAGGTCAATTCCGTACTGCCACCGCCGATATCGACCGTGATGCCGTTTTTATACGACATCGAATTGACGACCGCCAAATAACCATAATGCGCTTCCTCGTATTCCGATAAGATACGCATCGTAAAATCCGTCTCTTCCCCAACCCGCTGGATGATGGATTCTTGGTTTTTCGCCTGCCGTACAGCAGCCGTCGCTACGCATTTAATCGCTTCGAGCTGATGGTGGCGCGTTACTTCCTGAAAACTCTTCAAGGTATCGATCAATACCGCTATGCCTTCCTCAGAAAGCGTCAAATCGTCCGTTAAATAATTGCGCAGGCGGGCGACCGCCTTAACGTTCTCGCTTTCTGAGAAACGCCCACTTTTATCTCGCGTATAAATAACCAAGCGGATGGTATTCGAGCCAATATCGATAATTGCGTACTTTTCCTGTTCCATACTATTACCCCCATATTCGCTATCGCATATGCTAGTGTATACCACCCAAGCGTTCGTTCTACTCACCACGGAATGACAGAAACCAGCTTTTCTGCTAAGCGATGCTCCCCTTGTATCTCCGCACCGGCGCCTAGATAATCCGACAGCTCCTCCACTTTTTCGACCGTCCATTTTTCTCCTGCCGTGACGAGCGGGATACCAGGTGGGTAAGGTGTCACCATAGCTGCTGAGATCCGGCCGATCGCTCTCTCATAAGGCACCCATTCCTGTACCGATAAATCCACTTCCTCAAACGACAACTCCGGCACTGTCACCCGTGGAGGATCGTTGGGACGGAAGCTTGGCGCACCCTTCTCTAATAGCCGCACACCTTGCACAGCTTCTTTAATCCGACTGCGTATATCTGCATACGGATAGGCATGCCACGGCTTGGATAAGGGCAAAATCAGCAAGACTTGAAAAGGATCCGCCAATTCTACAAAAATACCGGCTTGTTCCAATGCCGCTTTCAATTGAAAGCCCCCTCTGCTTTCGACACGCAGCAGTAACTTCAGCGGATCGTCCGTCTCTACTACTTCTAGAGAAGGAATCCGTCTAATACTGGAAATGAAATAAAGGCGTTTTTCTAGAAAATCCCGCTTATCGTGAACCGAATAATTCTGGATATACGCCCTGGCATCGTCAAGCGAAGCCATGATGGGGTAAGAAGGGCTGCTCGATTGAAAAATCCGTAAATACTTGCTGATCATCCTTTCATTCACCAACCCTCCAGCTACGTGAAGGTAAGAGCCCATAGTCATCGCAGGTAAAGTTTTATGGGCAGACTGCACGACCACATCAGCTCCATAAGCCAGCGCACTCACAGGGAACGGCTCCCCTGCTGCCAGATGTGCCCCGTGTGCTTCATCGATCAGCACCGGAATATTACGTTCATGACAATAATCAATAATAGCTTCCAACTCAGTAGAAGCAACGCCGTAATAACTCGGATACGTCAAAACAACCGCTGTCGCTTGCGGATACTCATCAATGGCGGTCACGATCGTAGATAAGGCAACAGCTCCTGCACTTTTAGAGACTTCATCCCATTCAGGCGCTACATAAACAGGTTTTACATGGGCAAGTTCAAGCGCATGAAAGATAGACTTGTGTGAGTTGCGCTGCACAATCACATGATCTCCTTCTCCACAAATCGCATGAACCATCGCCAAATTCCCTGCAGTTGAGCCATTCACTAGAAAATAGCTTTTTTTCGCACCGTATGCCGTGGCTAGCAAATCTTCCGCTTCCTTAATTGCCGAACTGGGGGCGTGCAAATCATCAAGGCCCTCCAACTCTGTCATATCATAGACAAGTGCCGCTTTTAATTCTTTCGGCAAACCCGATAGCAGGCCGTTTTTATGACCGGGAACATGAAACGAAATCGGCCGTCTTCTTTGAAATTCTAATAATGCATCCACCACTGGACGTCTTTGAGTCATAATCTTTACATCCTCACGTTTTCATTCATTGTTTATTCCATTATACCGAACGCTGCACCTTTTCGAAAAGCCGCGTTGTGTTTTTACAAAAACAATACAAAAAAGGCCGTTACCAGGTTTTCCGGTAACGGCCTTTCTATTAGATGCCCAGCGACGTCCTACTCTCACAGGGGGAAACCCCCAACTACCATCGGCGCGAAAGAGCTTAACTTCCGTGTTCGGGATGGGAACGGGTGTGGCCTCTTTGCCATCATCACTGGACTTTTGAGCTTGTTCGCTCAAAACTGGATAAATCGACATTGGATTATGGAAACGCATTTCAGTTATTGGTTAAGTCCTCGATCGATTAGTATTCGTCAGCTGCACGTGTCGCCACGCTTCCACCCCGAACCTATCTACCTCATCGTCTCTGAGGGATCTTACTTGCTTGCGCAATGGGAAATCTCATCTTGAGGGGGCTTCGTGCTTAGATGCTTTCAGCACTTATCCCGGCCACACATAGCTACCCAGCGATGCTCTTGGCAGAACAACTGGTACACCAGCGGTGTGTCCATCCCGGTCCTCTCGTACTAAGGACAGCTCCTCTCAAATTTCCTGCGCCCGCGACGGATAGGGACCGAACTGTCTCACGACGTTCTGAACCCAGCTCGCGTACCGCTTTAATGGGCGAACAGCCCAACCCTTGGGACCGACTACAGCCCCAGGATGCGATGAGCCGACATCGAGGTGCCAAACCTCCCCGTCGATGTGGACTCTTGGGGGAGATAAGCCTGTTATCCCCGGGGTAGCTTTTATCCGTTGAGCGATGGCCCTTCCATGCGGAACCACCGGATCACTAAGTCCGTCTTTCGACCCTGCTCGACCTGTCCGTCTCGCAGTCAAGCTCCCTTGTGCCTTTACACTCTGCGAATGATTTCCAACCATTCTGAGGGAACCTTTGAGCGCCTCCGTTACTCTTTAGGAGGCGACCGCCCCAGTCAAACTGCCCGCCTGACACTGTCTCCCAAGCCGCTAAGGCTTGTGGGTTAGAAGTTCAATACAACCAGGGTAGTATCCCACCGACGCCTCCCCCGAAGCTGGCGCTCCGGGTTCTCTGGCTCCTACCTATCCTGTACAAGTTGCACCAAAATTCAATATCAGGCTACAGTAAAGCTCCACGGGGTCTTTCCGTCCTGTCGCGGGTAACCTGCATCTTCACAGGTACTATAATTTCACCGAGTCTCTCGTTGAGACAGTGCCCAGATCGTTACGCCTTTCGTGCGGGTCGGAACTTACCCGACAAGGAATTTCGCTACCTTAGGACCGTTATAGTTACGGCCGCCGTTTACTGGGGCTTCGGTTCGCACCTTCGCTTGCGCTAAGCACTCCCCTTAACCTTCCAGCACCGGGCAGGCGTCAGCCCCTATACGTCACCTTACGGTTTTGCAGAGACCTGTGTTTTTGCTAAACAGTCGCCTGGGCCTATTCACTGCGGCTCTCTCGGGCTTTAACACCCTACCAGAGCACCCCTTCTCCCGAAGTTACGGGGTCATTTTGCCGAGTTCCTTAACGAGAGTTCACTCGCTCACCTTAGAATTCTCTTCTCGCCTACCTGTGTCGGTTTGCGGTACGGGCACCTCCCGCCTCGCTAGAGGCTTTTCTTGGCAGTGTGAAATCAGGGACTCTGAGGTAAACCTCTTGCCATCACTGCTTGATGTATATAGAAACGGGATTTGCCTCGTTTCTCATCTCACAACTTGGACGTGCACAACCAACGGCACGCTCACCCTATCCTTCTGCGTCCCCCCATTACTCAAACGGCGGGGAGGTGGTACAGGAATATCAACCTGTTGTCCATCGTCTACGCCTATCGGCCTCGACTTAGGTCCCGACTAACCCTGAGCGGACGAGCCTTCCTCAGGAAACCTTAGGCATTCGGTGGACGGGATTCTCACCCGTCTTTCGTTACTCATACCGGCATTCTCACTTCTAAGCGCTCCACCAGTCCTTCCGGTCTGACTTCAACGCCCTTAGAACGCTCTCCTACCACGGACATCTACGATGTCCATCCACAGCTTCGGTAATCCGTTTAGCCCCGGTACATTTTCGGCGCAGTGTCACTCGACCAGTGAGCTATTACGCACTCTTTAAATGATGGCTGCTTCTAAGCCAACATCCTGGTTGTCTAAGCAACGCCACATCCTTTTCCACTTAACGGATATTTGGGGACCTTAGCTGGTGGTCTGGGCTGTTTCCCTCTTGACTACGGATCTTATCACTCGCAGTCTGACTCCCAAGTATAAATCACTGGCATTCGGAGTTTGTCTGAATTCGGTAACCCGGGATGGGCCCCTAGTCCAAACAGTGCTCTACCTCCAGGATTCTCTTCTTGAGGCTAGCCCTAAAGCTATTTCGGAGAGAACCAGCTATCTCCAGGTTCGATTGGAATTTCTCCGCTACCCACACCTCATCCCCGCACTTTTCAACGTGCGTGGGTTCGGGCCTCCAGTAAGTGTTACCTTACCTTCACCCTGGACATGGGTAGATCACCTGGTTTCGGGTCTACAACTACATACTCATTCGCCCTATTCAGACTCGCTTTCGCTGCGGCTCCGGCTTATAGGCCTTAACCTTGCATGTAATCGTAACTCGCCGGTTCATTCTACAAAAGGCACGCTATCACCCATTAACGGGCTCTAACTACTTGTAGGCACACGGTTTCAGGATCTATTTCACTCCCCTTCCGGGGTGCTTTTCACCTTTCCCTCACGGTACTGGTTCACTATCGGTCACTAGGGAGTATTTAGCCTTGGGAGATGGTCCTCCCGGATTCCGACGGAATTTCTCGTGTTCCGCCGTACTCAGGATCCACTCTGGAGAGAACGAACTTTCAGCTACGGGGCTGTTACCCTGTCTCGCGGACCGTTCCAGGTCGCTTCGCTTAATCCGTTCCTTTGTAACTCCGTATAGAGTGTCCTACAACCCCAGAAGGCAAGCCTTCTGGTTTGGGCTGATCCCGTTTCGCTCGCCGCTACTTGGGGAATCGCATTTGCTTTCTCTTCCTTCAGGTACTTAGATGTTTCAGTTCCCTGAGTCTGCCTTCTCATGTGCTATGAATTCACACATGGATACTGCTCCATTACGAACAGTGGGTTTCCCCATTCGGAAATCCCCGGATCACAGCTCACTTACAGCTCCCCGAGGCATATCGGTGTTAGTGCCGTCCTTCTTCGGCTCCTAGTGCCAAGGCATCCACCGTGCGCCCTTATTAACTTAACCACTGATGGTCAAAAAAAATAAGTTGATCGCAATCGCGATCACGCTACTATGATGCTTGTTTCTTAATCAATGTCGATCTATCCAGTTTTCAAAGAACAAGGTTGAAAGTGCTCCGTAAGGAGTGAACCTTCAAAACTGAACGCAAAACGTCAACCCGATTCCGAAAAATCGGTTCCGATATTATCCTTAGAAAGGAGGTGATCCAGCCGCACCTTCCGATACGGCTACCTTGTTACGACTTCACCCCAATCATCTGTCCCACCTTCGGCGGCTGGCTCCCGTAAGGGTTACCCCACCGACTTCGGGTGTTACAAACTCTCGTGGTGTGACGGGCGGTGTGTACAAGGCCCGGGAACGTATTCACCGCGGCATGCTGATCCGCGATTACTAGCGATTCCGGCTTCATGCAGGCGAGTTGCAGCCTACAATCCGAACTGAGAACGGTTTTCTGGGATTGGCTCCCCCTCGCGGGTTTGCAGCCCTTTGTACCGTCCATTGTAGCACGTGTGTAGCCCAGGTCATAAGGGGCATGATGATTTGACGTCATCCCCACCTTCCTCCGGTTTGTCACCGGCAGTCACCTTAGAGTGCCCAACTGAATGCTGGCAACTAAGATCAAGGGTTGCGCTCGTTGCGGGACTTAACCCAACATCTCACGACACGAGCTGACGACAACCATGCACCACCTGTCACCGCTGTCCCCGAAGGGAAAGCCTAGTCTCCTAGGCGGTCAGCGGGATGTCAAGACCTGGTAAGGTTCTTCGCGTTGCTTCGAATTAAACCACATGCTCCACCGCTTGTGCGGGCCCCCGTCAATTCCTTTGAGTTTCAGCCTTGCGGCCGTACTCCCCAGGCGGAGTGCTTAATGCGTTAGCTGCAGCACTAAGGGGCGGAAACCCCCTAACACTTAGCACTCATCGTTTACGGCGTGGACTACCAGGGTATCTAATCCTGTTTGCTCCCCACGCTTTCGCGCCTCAGCGTCAGTTACAGACCAGAAAGTCGCCTTCGCCACTGGTGTTCCTCCACATCTCTACGCATTTCACCGCTACACGTGGAATTCCACTTTCCTCTTCTGCACTCAAGTCCCCCAGTTTCCAATGACCCTCCACGGTTGAGCCGTGGGCTTTCACATCAGACTTAAAGGACCGCCTGCGCGCGCTTTACGCCCAATAATTCCGGACAACGCTTGCCACCTACGTATTACCGCGGCTGCTGGCACGTAGTTAGCCGTGGCTTTCTGGTGAGGTACCGTCAAGGTACCAATAGTTAGTTGGTACTTGTTCTTCCCTCACAACAGAGTTTTACGATCCGAAAACCTTCTTCACTCACGCGGCGTTGCTCCGTCAGACTTTCGTCCATTGCGGAAGATTCCCTACTGCTGCCTCCCGTAGGAGTCTGGGCCGTGTCTCAGTCCCAGTGTGGCCGATCACCCTCTCAGGTCGGCTACGCATCGTCGCCTTGGTAGGCCATTACCCCACCAACTAGCTAATGCGCCGCGGGCCCATCCTGCAGTGACAGCCGAAACCGTCTTTCCGTACAGCCTCATGAGAGGCCGCAAACTATTCGGTATTAGCACCGGTTTCCCGGAGTTATCCCGATCTGCAGGGCAGGTTGCCCACGTGTTACTCACCCGTCCGCCGCTAAACCAAAGGAGCAAGCTCCAATGGTTCCGCTCGACTTGCATGTATTAGGCACGCCGCCAGCGTTCGTCCTGAGCCAGGATCAAACTCTCCATTATAGAGTAGTTGATTGCTCAATACTGCTGGCGTATCGCCGTCTCGAAAGACGCACGATTCGCTTGATCTGCCAAAGCTGATCAGTAAGTTGTGTCACGAACACCGAAGTTCAGAAAGCTGTGCTCCGATCGCCCAAGGGCGACCATCGCAAAAGCCGTTCTCGCACCAAGGCGCTCATGACGTTTATTGTTGACGTTTTGCTGTTCAGTTTTCAAGGTTCATGTTTGCTGTCGTTCCTGACGACTCTTAATATACTAAAGCACAAGCTTTAGAAAGTCAACACTTTTGGTAAATTAAATTATATTTAAAAACCTTTCTTCATTTTCATCACTATTCCTCAAAGAAAAAGAAGTCATTTATCCCCTTTAAAACAAAGGGGATAAATGACTTCCTTCTATATAACCTTCATTTAACTCAATCAAAATAACTATACAAACATCATTATTTGTCAGAATATTTTCCATTTATTCGAAGCTCAGGAAAGCTCGCGCCGTCCTTCAAGTGCTTTGGATAAAGTCACTTCATCCGCATACTCCAAGTCGCCTCCAACCGGAAGCCCATGGGCGATGCGTGTCGTTCGAATACCTGATGGTCTTACTAGACGGGAAATATACATTGCTGTCGCTTCCCCTTCAATCGTCGGATTTGTAGCCAAGATCAGTTCTTTTACTTCTTCGTCTTGAAGACGGGTCAATAATGATGGAACGTTGATGTCTTCTGGCCCGATTCCATCCATTGGTGAGATAGCGCCTTGTAAAACGTGGTAAAGACCCGTGTAATCACGCATCTTTTCCATTGCAATAACATCCTTAGGGTCTTGGACCACACAGATCATCGACCGGTCACGGCTCGTGTCTTGGCAAATCTGGCATGGGTCGACATCTGTAATATGGCCACATACCGAACAAAAACTCAAATTACGCTTGGCATCCACCAATGCTTTTGCAAAATCGAGCACAGTGTCTTCTTTCATGCCAAGGACGAAAAATGCCAACCGGGCTGCTGTTTTAGGCCCGATCCCTGGCAACTTCATGAAACTTTCCATCAGTTTGGAAATAGGTTCCGGGTAGTGCATTGTCGCTTACCTCCTAGAACATGCCGGGGATATTCAAGCCTTTCGTGAATTTCCCCATTGTAGAATTCGCATGTTCATCCGCTTTTTTAAACGCCTCGTTTGTTGCGACGATCAATGTATCTTGCAGCATTTCCACATCTTCCGGGTCTACGACTGCCGGATCCAATTCGATATCAAGAACTTCTTTATGGCCGGAAACGGTTACTTTGACCATTCCGCCGCCTGCTGTTCCTTCGAATTTCAATGTGCCGAGCTCTTCTTGAGCCTCCGCCATTTGTTTTTGCATTTTTTGCATTTGCTTCATCATGCCTTGCATATTTCCTCCACCACGCATAATTGGTTCCTCCTCAAATTTTGTATTCGTTAATCATCATGGACTTCGACGAAATCCTTGCCGAAGAGCCGCTCCGCCTCAGAGACGAATGGATCTTCTTCAGGGCTTGCGCCGTCACCGGAAAACGGATTTTCTTCCTGTCCTTCCGGCTCCTGCGCTTCGCCTTCATTTTTCAAGCCGCCGTTGCGGATGAACTCTTCACGGATCTTCAGCCAATTGGCATCCGGGACGTAAACCGGTGTGTAAGCCTTGCCCGTATACTGCTCGAGCAATTGGCTGAACGCTGCCGCAAAAGTCTGATTTTCAGAAGCCATCTGGCAATGAATATCATACTTGAATTTTAACACAAAAGCATCCGGGGACGCCGCTACCGGCTCGGCATCGTTGAGCAATGCCGAATGCGAGCGCTGCAATTGCCCCATCACGGTCGCCCAATTGGTTTTGATCGCCTGGATATCTGGTTTCGTCGCATTCTTCAGCACTTCCTGGATGCGGCCGGTCGGGATTTTGAAGGCACTTTGCGAACGCTGGCGCTTTTTCTGTTCCGCTTGAGGCGCTGCGCTCGCTGCCCCGCCGCCATCTTTCAATTGTTGCTGCAATTCGCGCACCATTTGCTCGAGGCTCGTGACTTTCGCTTCGAGTTCAGGAGATGGCGCCCCCACCCCGATGCTTTGGACCGGCGCGTCTGCTTGCACCATTTTCAAGAGCGCGGTTTCCATATAGATTTTCGTATGGTTCGAGAAGCGCATCTCTTGCTGGGTCTTCGTCAAAATATCAATCCAGTTATACAGCGTTGTCGCTTCAAACTGTTTTGCGAGTTCTTCAAAACGCGGTTCAAATGCAGCAAGTTCCAACATATCGCTTAGCCCCGGTGCCGTTTGGATCAGTAAGAGATCACGGAAGAAAGTAATGAAATCTTCTACTAAACGCACTGGGTCTTTGCCGTCACGCACCAATTGCTCAAGCAAAGTCAACGCTTGGCCTATGTCTTTATTCAAAAGCGCTTCGGCAATGCCATAAAACATGTCCTGGCTAATTGAGCCCGTCACCAAAAGCGCGTCTTCTAGCGTCATTTCATCTCCACTGAATGACACGACTTGATCAAGCAGACTCAAGGCATCACGCATACCGCCCGCTGCTGCCTGGGCGATGATTTTCAACACTTGTTCATTGTAAGGAATCTTTGCGTCTTCTAGGACCGTGATCATCCGTGCCACAATGTCTGCTTGCGTGTGCGATTTAAAATCGAAACGTTGACAGCGGGAAATGATTGTCAGCGGCAATTTATGCGGCTCGGTTGTCGCGAGAATGAAGACGACGTGTTCCGGTGGTTCTTCCAATGTTTTCAACAACGCGTTGAACGCACTATTCGATAACATATGCACTTCGTCGATAATGTATACTTTAAAACGCGAATTAGCTGGAGAAAAACGCACTTTCTCAATGATCTCCCGCATTTCCTCAACTCGTGAATTGGACGCCGCATCGAATTCGATGACGTCTGTATTCGAGCCTTCATCGATGCTCCGGCAAGAAAAACATTCGTTGCACGGTTCTGCTGCTGGAGCTTGCTCGCAATTCAGTGCCTTGGCAAAAATCTTCGCCGCACTCGTCTTCCCAGTACCCCGTGGGCCGGAAAATAGATACGCGTGAGTCGTTTTATCATAAAGGAGAGCATTTTGAAGGGTTTGTTTGACATGCGTCTGGCCGGTCATTTCCGAGAAAGTCCGCGGTCTGTACACACGGTAAAAAGCTTGATACGCCACCTGGTTCTCCCCTTTTAAAAAGTCTTTGTTCTATCCTCTGATTGTACCATAAAACGGGCATGTTCCCGAATCATTTCACCAGGCATTGCACGGTATGGACAGAAAAAAACCTGCCCGCAAACTGCGGACAGGTTTGGATCGTTTAAGTTAAGCCGTGCACCTTTCTTCGACTGCTGTACACAAGCGTTACTCATGTCGTTGGCTCGATCTAGGCAACCCCGCGGCACATAGAAAGTACCACTTAATGCTGCTTCCTTCCGGACCTGACATGGTTCATGGGTTTCCATTGCGCAGGACCCAGATGTCAACACTACGTGCATGAGGCAGACCTTGCATACAAACAGCCTCAGAAAGGAATTCAGTCCTGCTAGAGCGGATTGCAGGTTACAGGACACCGCTACCTTCCCACCTAGCACGGCATTTACTAGTATACGGAGTGCTGGAGGAAAAATCAAACATAAAGTTAATTAAAGGGGAAACAGGCGTCATCTCTCTCTTTCTATTCCCTTTTAAAAAGATTTACGTAAAAAATAGGAGTTTTTCTTTCAAAACTGTTGACTCCTTTTTAAAACCGTGATAAATTATATCTTGTCCAACACGGAGGAATACCCAAGTTTGGCTGAAGGGATCGGTCTTGAAAACCGACAGGGGAGTCAAATCCCGCGGGGGTTCGAATCCCTCTTCCTCCTCCATTTTTTGAATAACTACGCGCATGTAGATAGAGATAGATTCGTTGTGCAAGCAACGAATTTTTTCTTAACAAGCATGTGTCTGAATATTATAAAAAACTCACAGATCTGTTCTGTGAGTTTTTTTCGTTTATTTCCTGGGAAATAGAAAAACCGGAGGCACATGCCTCCGGTTTTTTATCGTTTCAATACAGCTGTTTGCTGCATGAACTTGCCAATGCGTTCGACGATCTGTTCCGAACACTCCGGATCGTTCATCAAGTCGTAATCGTTGATGTTCAGGCGCAGCACAGGGCAGGCATTGAACGAATCGATCCAGCGTTCATAGCGTTCGTGCATTTCGAGCCAATATTCAACAGGTGTTTGTTGCTCCATCGCGCGGCCGCGTTCTTGAATGCGCCCAAGGATGTCTTCGATCGAACCTTCCAAGTAAATCAACAAATCCGGATGCGGGAAATACGGCGTCATAACCATGGCATCGAACAAATTCGTATACGTTTCGTAATCCACGGCATTCATCGTGCCTTTTTCCTGATGCATTTTCGCGAAAATCCCAGTGTCTTCATAAATCGAGCGGTCTTGGATAAACCCCCCGCCGTACTCGAACATGCGCTTTTGCTCCTTGAAGCGCTCTGCTAGGAAGTAAACTTGCAAATGAAAACTCCATTTCTCGAAATCCTCGTAAAACAAATCAAGGTATGGATTGCCGTCTACGTTTTCAAAAGACGTGCGGAATTGCAACGAGTCCGCAAGTGCTTTGGTCATCGTCGATTTGCCGACACCTACAGTTCCTGCGATAGTAATGACAGCATCTTTCGGGATGCCATACTTGTCTCTCAAATTTTCATTCATATCGATAAGCTCCTTTTTTCAAGTGTTCCTTCTACATGAGTGAGAATCACTTCAAGGTCGGAACGGTTTTGCACAAAATCAAGTTCGTCTCCGTTAAAGCGTAAAACTGGAATTTCCGGATGCTCGCGCTCGAAACGTTCGATGAATTCATGGTAGTCTGCAGACAATTGCTCCATGTAATCAGGCGTGATCATCTGTTCGAATTCACGGCCGCGCAATTTGATGCGCTTCATCAAAGTATCCAGGCTCGCATGCAAGTAAATGACCATATTCGGCTTTGGCATATCGGCCGTCAAGATTTTATAGATGGCTTCATATTTGGCGTATTCTTCTTCAGGCAACGTCCGTTTGGCAAAGATCAAATTTTTAAAAATATGATAATCCGCAACGACCGGCTCCTGGTTGGAGATGAATTTCTTTTGGATATCGCTCAATTGCTTATAGCGATTGCATAGGAAGAACATTTCCGTTTGGAAGCTCCATTCCTCGATATCTTCATAAAATTTATTCAAAAACGGATTTTCATCCACGATTTCCTTTAGCAATTGAAATTGGTGTTGCTCTGAAAGTGCTTTCGTCAGTGAAGTTTTCCCCACTCCGATCGGACCTTCCACGGTGATAAATGGCACCGGCACAAGAAGTCCCCCTTCTTCGATTCAAGTGAAATGCAATGCCATTTATTTTACCATAACCGTCAAATGAAAAGTAGAGCCAAATGGTGTTCAAACGTCTACACAATTTGTAGTTCTTTATCCGGATGAAAAAATGATACACTGAAACCTGAGGAGCGATGCATCATGAACGGAATGGAAAAAGATCATTATTTCATGGGGCTGGCCATTGAAGAGGCCCAAAAAGCAGCGGCAAAAGGCGAAGTGCCGATCGGTGCGGTCATTGTCCAAGGCGACCGCGTGATCGCAAGGGCGCATAATTTGCGGGAAACGACGCGCAATGCGGTGACACACGCCGAATTGCTGGCCATTCAGCAAGCGTGCGAAACACTCGATAATTGGCGTCTTGAAGACACCAAGCTTTACGTAACGTTAGAGCCTTGCCCAATGTGCGCCGGCGCTATTTTGCAGTCGCGCATTCCCCATGTCGTCTACGGAGCGCGTGATATTAAGGCAGGCTGCGTCGATTCACTGTACCGCTTGCTAAATGATGAGCGCTTTAACCATCAATGCGAAGTAACGGAAAATGTGCTAGCGGATGAGTGCGGCGGGTTGCTTACCCAATTCTTCCGGGACTTGCGTAAACGCAATAAAGAAAAACGGAAAACCCAGGCCTAGGGTTTTCCGTTTTTTCATGCGATAAATTCTCGGATCAAGCGATTCACAATGGCTGGTTGTTCATGTTGCACCCAGTGAGTCGCCTCACCGATCCAGACCAGTTCGGCATCCGCGCAAAACTTCAAACTTTCTTTGGCCAGCATCGGCGACAAAAACGGGTCGCCCACACCCCACAGGATTAGGGTCGGTACCTCTACTGGCCTGATCGGAATTTGGTTAAGACTGCCTTTTCGCAATGCGCGGTACCAATTGAGCATGCCGCTCAAGGCCCCTTTTTGCCCCCACGCTTCCCGGTATCGTTCCAGTTCCTGTTCTGTAAATGCCCCTCGTCTTGCAGTCCCTTTCATCGCTTGTGTCATCCATTCGAAATCGTTTGCAGCCATTAGCCGTTCCGGTACATCCGGCAGTTGGAAAAACACCATATACGAGCTTTTCACCCATTGCATGGGATTTTTCATGAAGACTCTTGGCATCGCTGCAGGATGCGGAATATTAATAGCGATGAGTTTTTTGACATACTCAGGCCGCGTCGCTGCCAAATGCCAAGCTACAGCCCCTCCCCAGTCATGGCCGACGATCACTGCTGAAGTTTCCCCGAATGCTTCAATCAATCCGGTGATATCATCGCGCAATTGATCGATCGTATACGCTTCAATGCGCTCAGGCTTATCGCTCAAATGATAGCCGCGCTGATCGGGTGCTACTACACGGTAGCCCCGGGCAGCGAGTGCCTCCATTTGATGGTGAAACCCATAAGAGAATTCCGGAAAGCCGTGCAGCAATACAACAAGTTCTCCCTGCTCCGGACCGGCTACAGCTGTATGAAGCCGGATGCCATTCGTTTCTACAAACTGAAATTCCACTTCGTTCATATCCACCGCTCCCTTTCCCTGTTTCTAATTGTCTACCCTTTCTCCACGAAAAAAAGACCCGAAATGCATTCGGGTCTTGTGATTTAACGGATCGTCGTTTTGCCGCCCATATAAGGCTGCAAGACTTCAGGAATAGCCACAGAACCGTCTTCCTGCTGGAAATTCTCAAGTAAGGCGGCGACAGTACGGCCGACAGCCAACCCACTGCCGTTTAAGGTGTGGACGAACTCTGGCTTGCCTTTTGCTTCGCGGCGGAATTTGATGTTCGCACGGCGCGCCTGGAAATCCTCAAAGTTTGAACAAGAAGAAATCTCACGGTACGTTTCCTGGCTCGGAATCCATACTTCAATATCGTATTTCTTCGCTGCCGTAAAGCCAAGGTCAGCCGTGCACATCTTCAAGACACGGTAAGGCAGCCCTAGCAATTGCAGTACTTTCTCTGCATGGCTCGTTAGCTTCTCGAGCTCGTCATAAGAATCTTCCGGTTTCACAAAGCGCACAAGTTCAACTTTATTGAATTGATGCTGGCGAATCAACCCACGCGTATCGCGTCCGGCAGAACCCGCTTCAGAACGGAAATTCGCGCTATAAGAAGCAAAGGCTTGTGGCAGCATGTCTGCAGTCAAGATATCGTCGCGGTAGAAGTTCGTCACCGGTACTTCAGAGGTCGGGATGAGGAAGTAATCTTCCTTTTCGATCAAGAACGCATCTTCTTCAAACTTCGGCAATTGCCCTGTACCCGTCAAGCTCTCACGGTTGACCATGTACGGTGGCAGCATTTCCTCATAGCCATGCTGCTCCTGATGAAGGTCCATCATAAAGTTAATCAGCGCACGTTCTAAGCGTGCCCCAAGGCCGCGGTAAAACACGAAGCGGCTGCCCGTTACTTTAGCAGCGCGTTCGAAATCGACAATGTTCAACTCCGTCGCGATGTCCCAATGCGGCTTTGCTTCAAAATCGAACTGCGGCTGCTCACCCCAGGTACGGATTTCTTCATTATCGTCTTCAGAATCGCCAAACGGTACGCTATCGTGCGGGATGTTCGGCACGCGCATCATGATATAGTCGAGTTTTTCCTCCACTTCATGCAATTCGTCATCAATCACTTTGATCTGGTCGCCGACTTCGCGTGTTTTCGCGATCGCCTCGTCAGCATTTTCCTTGTTGCGCTTCATGACGGCAATCTGTTGAGACGCCTCGTTGCGTTCTGCCTTCAGTTGCTCAGTCTGGACAATGAGTTCGCGGCGCTTCTGGTCGAGCGCTTGAAAATCGTCTAATACCGAAATATCTTCCCCGCGTTTACCGAGCTTCGTCTTCACTTGTTCAAAATTTTCCCGTACAAAACGGATATCCAACATAGAAATTCCTCCTTAAGTCTTCGTCAAAAAAGAAAAAACAACGCAAAAATAGCCCTCATCCCTTGGTAAAGGGACGAGAGCTACCCGCGTTGCCACCCTGATTGATCGGCAAAAAGCCAATCCTCTTCATCACATAACGGCATTAAAACCGGCACTGGCTCATCGCCATGCAACTCCGGGGTGGATTCCAACGCGTTTGACACCGGTTCGCACCAACCACCGGCTCTCTTACAGAAAAACTGCGCTGTACTATTCCCATCAACGTTTCTTCTTTGAAATTATTCATATTTTACTATAGTGCGCTGTTGTTGGCAAGAGTTCCCTGTTTTCCACCATGTCCAAAAACAACTGCATCAGCCGGTGGTCGCCCGTCAACTCGGGATGGAACGAACAGCCGAGAAACGGTCCACTCTTCGCCAGTACAATGCGTCCCCCGTATTCACACAAGACTTCCACATCCTCACCCGCACGCACGATATGCGGCGCGCGGATAAAGACCGCTGGAAACGGCTCATCGATTCCTGCAATAGCCAGATCCGCTTCAAAGCTGTCCACTTGCCTTCCAAAAGAGTTGCGCGCGACCATGATGTCCATGACCCCAAGATGCGCCGATTCTTGCCCTTCGATTTCCTTGGCCAGCAGTACCAGCCCGGCACACGTTCCGAATATCGGCTTTCCGGCTTCCGCAAACTGTCTTAACGGCTCCAGCAACTCCGCGCGGTCAATCAACCTGCGCATCGCCGTACTTTCACCGCCCGGCAACACCAAGCCATCGAGTTCTGCCAACTGGATAGCCTTTTTCACCACCACCGCCTCAGCGCCACCTGCTTGAATCGCCTCTACATGTTCACGCACCGCTCCTTGCAATGCTAATACACCAATCTTCATCTTTACCAGCTTCTTTCCTGCATACGGTCTGCCGCGCCGATTGTCGACATTTCCAAGCCTTTCATGGCCGGGCCAAGATCTTTCGACAATTTCGCGATTAATTCGTAATCCTGATAATGAGCGGTCGCTTCCACAATAGCACGCGCAAACCGTTCCGGCTGGTCCGATTTGAAAATGCCGGATCCGACAAAGACCCCATCTGCCCCAAGTTCCATCATGAGCGCTGCATCTGCTGGCGTCGCGATGCCGCCTGCTGCAAAATTAACAACCGGCAAACGGCCAAGCAATTTCACTTCCTTCAAAAACTCGTAAGACGCACCTAGATCTCTTGCCGCCGTCATCAATTCGTCTTCACCCATCGCGACAATTTTGCGTACTTCGCCATTCACTTGGCGTAAATGACGCACTGCTTCAACGATATTCCCTGTACCTGGTTCTCCTTTGGTACGCAGCATCGATGCCCCTTCACCAATGCGCCGTGCCGCTTCCCCGATATTGCGGCAGCCGCAGACAAACGGCACTGTATAATCATTTTTCAATAAGTGAAATTCTTCATCCGCCGGTGTCAGCACTTCGCTTTCGTCGATATAATCGACGCCCATCGCTTCGAGCACGCGCGCTTCTGTAATGTGGCCGATGCGCGCTTTTGCCATGACCGGAATCGACACCGCATTCATTACTTCTTCCGTGATGCGCGGGTCCGCCATGCGGGCAACGCCGCCTTCTTTACGGATATCGGATGGGACGCGCTCGAGCGCCATGACGGCCGTCGCTCCTGCCGCTTCGGCAATTTTTGCCTGCTCTGCATTGACCACATCCATAATGACGCCGCCTTTTTGCATTTCTGCCATACCTCGTTTAACTCGATCTGTCCCTTTTTGACTCATCTGAAAATGCCTCCCTTTTATTGGTTGTTTCCAGTATAATAAACTGTGACCATATAAAAAGACTCAGTTTGCATTAATTTAAAAGGTCAGATGGAGGCATTCATATGGATATGCTGATGTTTCAATTACAGAAACAATCTGCCACACCGCTTTATAAGCAGCTGTATCGGGAAATCCGCAGCGCCATCACTGCCGGCACAATTGCTGTCGACACGAAACTACCAAGCAAACGTAAATTGGCGGAGTACTTGCAAATCAGCCAAACGACCGTCGAACTGGCTTATTCGCAGTTAGTCGCAGAAGGATTTATCGAGCCGCGCCCTCGCAGAGGATTTTTCACCATGCCCGTGGAAGAACTCGCTTATTTGGATCTGCCACAAGAAGAAACGGCTATCCGCGATGTACCCAAACCCACCTATGGCTATGACTTCAACCCGGCGCGCATCGATACCCGTTCGTTCCCATTCCCCACATGGCGCAAAACAGCACGCGAAGTAATCGATGAAGAAAATCACGAACTCCTTCTTGCTGGCCATCCGCAGGGCGACGAATCGCTGCGCGTTGAAATCGCTCGTTATTTATACCAATCCCGTGGTGTGGTCTGCGAACCAGAACAAATCATCGTCGGGTCCGGAACTGAACAATTGATGCCATTATTGATCCGGCTGTTCGATAAAAGCTTAAGTTTTGGCTTTGAAAATCCAGGATACGCCCTCACCCATAGCATTTTCGAACACGATGACAGACAAGCATTCCCAATCGAGGTAGATGAAGACGGCATCAATGTGCAGGAACTGGACAAAACCGACGTCGACATCGCCTATGTCACACCGTCCCACCAGTTTCCGACAGGGTCCATTTTAAGTGCCACACGCCGTGCACAGCTTTTGAACTGGGCAGCAGCGAAACCGGAGCGCTTTATCATCGAAGACGATTACGACAGCGAATTTCGCTATACTAGCCAGCCGATCCCCGCCCTGCAAAGCATGGATGTCGGCGGGCGTGTCATCTACATCAGTACTTTTTCCAAATCGATTATGCCGTCCTTGCGCATTGCCTATCTCGTGCTGCCGCCAAGTTTATTGAATGCTTACCGCAAGACCTTTTTGCATTACACGTCCACCGTGCCGCGCATCGACCAACAAATCGTCGCCTTGTTCATGCAAAAAGGGCATTTCTCGAGGCATTTAAACCGCATGCGTAAACTCTATCGGAAAAAGCTCGAATGCCTGACACAAGCACTTGCACCTTATCAGCCAACCGTTGCCGTATCCGGGGAACAAGCGGGCATGCACATTGTGTTGACCATAAATTCGGAGCACTCAGAACAAAGCTTAGTCGACCAGGCAAGCGAGGCAGGCATTCGGGTATTTGCGATGCAAAATTACGACCTGCTCAAGGAAAAGAACGGGTTCCCCAAAATCGTCCTCGGTTTTGGAGGGCTTGATGAAAGCGAAATCCAGCAAGGCATCGATCGTTTGATGAATGGCTGGAACATAGCAAAAACCAGCTCATCCGCTAAGTGATGAGCTGGTTTTTCTTAAAACAATCCTTTAATGAAATCCACGGCGCTTTTCATAGACAGCGCAAACCAATTGGAACGCTCCACTGTCTCTGTTGCTGCTACGTCCGCAGCTGGCTTTTCATGAAGATATTGTATTTCATTGCCCATAGCATCCAAAACCTTCACTTGGCCAACAACTTGCCCTTCCTCGACAGCTGCTTCAATTGTATCTTCTGTCAATTCAAGCTCGGTCCGGTAAGCTTCTTGCTGAGCAGCCGGAGCCATCAAGCGGACCGGTTCTTTCAAAGCGATCGCTACTTGCTCTTGTTCTCCTTTTGTGACAGGAAGAGATTCTTGTCCCATAAACTGTTGCCCAGCTTTCATCAGCTCAACTTCCTGAAATGCAAATCCATGGTCCAATAATGCACGTGTTGCATCAAAACGGGCTTTGTAAGAGCCTTCCCCTTCCGCATCCACCGCTTTCATGACCACTGCGATTAACCGAACCCCATCACGCTTAGCAGTCCCAGCAAACGAATGTCCCGCAAAATCAGTCGTCCCTGTCTTTAACCCATCCATGCCTTCGTATTCATACTCCATTCCCGGAAGCATCGTATTCCAATTGACCATACGGATCTGATCCGCGGTCCCTTCCCGAAACATCAATTCTGGAATTTTGGCCGTCTCGAGAATTTCTGGATAATCATCCAGCAAGGCTTTCGTCAGTATGGCAACCGATCGGGCAGACATGGTATTCTCTTCGTCTTCCCCCGTTCCCTCAGGGTGCATGCCGAGAAGAAATGAGTTGTTGAGTCCAGTTGAGTTGACGAAATGTGCATCCTCAATCCCCATCTCCACTGCTTTGTCATTCATCATCTGCACAAATTCTTTCTCCGTACCCGCAATCGTTTCTGCAATGCCGATGGTCGCCGCATTCGCCGAATAAATCGCCATCGCTTCATATAATTCCTTCATCGTATACGAACCATCCTGACGAAGCGGAACATTGCTCAAGCGCAAATCCTGGGAGATCCGATGGCTGTAATCAGTCACCTCATATTCTTCATCCCAGCTGACAAGCCCTTCTTCAATTGCTTCAAACAACAGGTATTCACTCATCATTTTGCTCATGGAGGCGATGCCTAAAACAGCCTCATCATTCTGACCGTATAAAATCTGTCCTGTTTCTGCATCGACCACGATGGCTGCATCCGCCAATACAGGAATCGCTTCTTCAGCTTGAACCTTCGTTGGCACCACGATCATCAGAGCGATGGCAGACACCATCAAAACTTGCATCCATTTCAATACACTTTTCACTCGCTTGTCCTCCATCGTTTCATATCTTTCGCTATTTTATCATATTTTTAAGAAGCAAAACGAAAAAACGCCTTCCCAGGAACTTCTGGGAAGGCGTTTATTTTACATGGAGTAATTTGGTGATTCTTTAGTAATTTGCACGTCATGCGGGTGGCTTTCAATCAAGCCTGCACCCGTCATACGGATAAACTGTGCTTCTTCACGCAGCGTTGCCAAATCTTTCGCTCCGCAGTAGCCCATTCCAGCACGAATTCCACCCAACAATTGGTGAATCGTATCTGTAAGAGGTCCTTTGTATGGCAAACGTCCTTCAATTCCTTCGGGTACGAGTTTTTTCGCTTCATCTTGGAAATAGCGGTCTTTCGATCCTTTTTCCATCGAAGCAATTGATCCCATGCCACGGTAAGTCTTAAAGCGGCGGCCTTGGAAAATTTCTGTATCCCCAGGGCTTTCTGTAGTGCCTGCAAGCAAGCTGCCTAGCATAACCACATGGCCGCCTGCAGCGAGTGCTTTGATGATATCGCCGGAGAACTTGATGCCCCCATCAGCGATAATGGCTTTGCCATGTTTACGAGCTTCTGTAGCACAATCGTAAACTGCCGTGATTTGAGGAACTCCTACGCCAGCCACAACGCGTGTGGTACAAATAGAACCTGGTCCGATACCAACTTTTACGATATCAGCACCTGCTTCGATCAATGCTTTTGTACCGCTTGGTGTGGCCACATTGCCCGCTACAATTGTTAGTTCAGGGTAGGTGTCACGGATTTGGCTCACCATATTCAACACGCCAGCTGAGTGGCCATGAGCCGTATCGATAACGATAACGTCTACATGAGCTTTTACCAATTGTTCCACGCGCTTCATCGTATCCGAAGTAACACCAACGGCAGCTCCTGCTAATAGACGTCCCTGCTCATCTTTTGCAGCATTCGGGAACTCGATTACTTTTTCGATATCTTTAATCGTGATAAGCCCTTTTAACATGCCGTTTTGATCGACGATAGGCAACTTCTCGATTTTGTACTGCTGAAGGATTTTTTCAGCATCTTCTAAAGTAGTTCCAACCGGAGCTGTCACCAATTTTTCTTTGGTCATCACGTCTTTAATTTCTAAAGAGTAGTCCTGGATAAAGCGGAGGTCGCGGTTTGTAATGATCCCTACCAAAGTCAGATCATCTTCACTTTGAACGATGGGCACACCCGAAATACGGTATTTCCCCATCAAATGCTCAGCATCGTAAACTTGGTGTTGAGGAGTCAGATAGAAAGGATCTGTAATAACACCATTTTCCGAGCGTTTTACAGTGACTACTTGTTCGGCTTGATCTTCGATGCTCATGTTCTTATGGATGACTCCAAGACCGCCTTGGCGTGCCATGGAGATAGCCATTTTCGCTTCCGTAACGGTATCCATCCCTGCACTGATGACCGGGATATTCAACTTGATTTTCGGCGTCAGCTCTACTGACAAATCAATATCCTTCGGCAACACTTCTGAATGAGCTGGCACTAGCAATACATCGTCGAAGGTTAACCCTTCTTTAAGAAATTTCGATTCCCACATAATTGACACGCCTCCTACTTCCTTTTAAATATTATTGTAAGGTTATCAGCGGTTTTAGGGGGTGTCAAGAAACTGATAAAAGTAAAACTATTCGGACTAATGGATTAAAGGATTTTTTGAATATCTTTCTCTATTTGTTCCGGTTCAATCTCCGGTTCATAGCGATGAACGATGTTCCCTTCACGATCGATAAGGAATTTAGTAAAATTCCATTTGATATCTCCGCCCGTGCCGTTTTCATCCCAAGACGTTAAATAATCATAAAGAGGTTCGGCAAATTCGCCGTTCACGTCTACTTTTGAAAACATGGGAAAACTCACTCCATAATTTTTTTGACAGAATTCCATTGTTTCTTGCTGTGTTTTGAACTCTTGGTCGTTGAATTGCCCGCTCGGAAAACCGAGGATTTCTAATCCAAGATTTTGATATTTCTCATACAAACGTTGTAAGCCCTCAAACTGTGGAGTTAATCCGCATTTACTTGCTGTGTTCACAATAATTAAAGGCTTTCCTTCGTAATGCTCTAGCGATTCCAAGTCTCCATTTGCCCGTTTTACCTCATAACCATATATTGTAGTCATCTTTATTCCACCTTTCTTTTTTTAGCCTACCTTTTTAAAATAAGCTTCACAAGAAGTAAGAGAATTTCTATACAAAAAAGGCCGTTACCAGGTGTTTTCCGGTAACGGCCTTTCTATTAGATGCCCAGCGACGTCCTACTCTCACAGGGGGAAACCCCCAACTACCATCGGCGCAAAAGAGCTTAACTTCCGTGTTCGGGATGGGAACGGGTGTGGCCTCTTTGCCATCATCACTGGACTTTTGAGCTTGTTCGCTCAAAACTGGATAAATCGACATTGAATTATGGAAACGCATTTCAGTTATTGGTTAAGTCCTCGATCGATTAGTATTCGTCAGCTGCACGTGTCGCCACGCTTCCACCCCGAACCTATCTACCTCATCGTCTCTGAGGGATCTTACTTGCTTGCGCAATGGGAAATCTCATCTTGAGGGGGGCTTCGTGCTTAGATGCTTTCAGCACTTATCCCGGCCACACATAGCTACCCAGCGATGCTCTTGGCAGAACAACTGGTACACCAGCGGTGTGTCCATCCCGGTCCTCTCGTACTAAGGACAGCTCCTCTCAAATTTCCTGCGCCCGCGACGGATAGGGACCGAACTGTCTCACGACGTTCTGAACCCAGCTCGCGTACCGCTTTAATGGGCGAACAGCCCAACCCTTGGGACCGACTACAGCCCCAGGATGCGATGAGCCGACATCGAGGTGCCAAACCTCCCCGTCGATGTGGACTCTTGGGGGAGATAAGCCTGTTATCCCCGGGGTAGCTTTTATCCGTTGAGCGATGGCCCTTCCATGCGGAACCACCGGATCACTAAGTCCGTCTTTCGACCCTGCTCGACCTGTCCGTCTCGCAGTCAAGCTCCCTTGTGCCTTTACACTCTGCGAATGATTTCCAACCATTCTGAGGGAACCTTTGAGCGCCTCCGTTACTCTTTAGGAGGCGACCGCCCCAGTCAAACTGCCCGCCTGACACTGTCTCCCAAGCCGCTAAGGCTTGTGGGTTAGAAGTTCAATACAACCAGGGTAGTATCCCACCGACGCCTCCCCCGAAGCTGGCGCTCCGGGTTCTCTGGCTCCTACCTATCCTGTACAAGTTGCACCAAAATTCAATATCAGGCTACAGTAAAGCTCCACGGGGTCTTTCCGTCCTGTCGCGGGTAACCTGCATCTTCACAGGTACTATAATTTCACCGAGTCTCTCGTTGAGACAGTGCCCAGATCGTTACGCCTTTCGTGCGGGTCGGAACTTACCCGACAAGGAATTTCGCTACCTTAGGACCGTTATAGTTACGGCCGCCGTTTACTGGGGCTTCGGTTCGCACCTTCGCTTGCGCTAAGCACTCCCCTTAACCTTCCAGCACCGGGCAGGCGTCAGCCCCTATACGTCACCTTACGGTTTTGCAGAGACCTGTGTTTTTGCTAAACAGTCGCCTGGGCCTATTCACTGCGGCTCTCTCGGGCTTTAACACCCTACCAGAGCACCCCTTCTCCCGAAGTTACGGGGTCATTTTGCCGAGTTCCTTAACGAGAGTTCACTCGCTCACCTTAGAATTCTCTTCTCGCCTACCTGTGTCGGTTTGCGGTACGGGCACCTCCCGCCTCGCTAGAGGCTTTTCTTGGCAGTGTGAAATCAGGGACTCTGAGGTAAACCTCTTGCCATCACTGCTTGATGTATATAGAAACGGGATTTGCCTCGTTTCTCATCTCACAACTTGGACGTGCGCAACCAACGGCACGCTCACCCTATCCTTCTGCGTCCCCCCATTACTCAAACGGCGGGGAGGTGGTACAGGAATATCAACCTGTTGTCCATCGTCTACGCCTATCGGCCTCGACTTAGGTCCCGACTAACCCTGAGCGGACGAGCCTTCCTCAGGAAACCTTAGGCATTCGGTGGACGGGATTCTCACCCGTCTTTCGTTACTCATACCGGCATTCTCACTTCTAAGCGCTCCACCAGTCCTTCCGGTCTGACTTCAACGCCCTTAGAACGCTCTCCTACCACGGACATCTACGATGTCCATCCACAGCTTCGGTAATCCGTTTAGCCCCGGTACATTTTCGGCGCAGTGTCACTCGACCAGTGAGCTATTACGCACTCTTTAAATGATGGCTGCTTCTAAGCCAACATCCTGGTTGTCTAAGCAACGCCACATCCTTTTCCACTTAACGGATATTTGGGGACCTTAGCTGGTGGTCTGGGCTGTTTCCCTCTTGACTACGGATCTTATCACTCGCAGTCTGACTCCCAAGTATAAATCACTGGCATTCGGAGTTTGTCTGAATTCGGTAACCCGGGATGGGCCCCTAGTCCAAACAGTGCTCTACCTCCAGGATTCTCTTCTTGAGGCTAGCCCTAAAGCTATTTCGGAGAGAACCAGCTATCTCCAGGTTCGATTGGAATTTCTCCGCTACCCACACCTCATCCCCGCACTTTTCAACGTGCGTGGGTTCGGGCCTCCAGTAAGTGTTACCTTACCTTCACCCTGGACATGGGTAGATCACCTGGTTTCGGGTCTACAACTACATACTCATTCGCCCTATTCAGACTCGCTTTCGCTGCGGCTCCGGCTTATAGGCCTTAACCTTGCATGTAATCGTAACTCGCCGGTTCATTCTACAAAAGGCACGCTATCACCCATTAACGGGCTCTAACTACTTGTAGGCACACGGTTTCAGGATCTATTTCACTCCCCTTCCGGGGTGCTTTTCACCTTTCCCTCACGGTACTGGTTCACTATCGGTCACTAGGGAGTATTTAGCCTTGGGAGATGGTCCTCCCGGATTCCGACGGAATTTCTCGTGTTCCGCCGTACTCAGGATCCACTCTGGAGAGAACGAACTTTCAGCTACGGGGCTGTTACCCTGTCTCGCGGACCGTTCCAGGTCGCTTCGCTTAATCCGTTCCTTTGTAACTCCGTATAGAGTGTCCTACAACCCCAGAAGGCAAGCCTTCTGGTTTGGGCTGATCCCGTTTCGCTCGCCGCTACTTGGGGAATCGCATTTGCTTTCTCTTCCTTCAGGTACTTAGATGTTTCAGTTCCCTGAGTCTGCCTTCTCATGTGCTATGAATTCACACATGGATACTGCTCCATTACGAACAGTGGGTTTCCCCATTCGGAAATCCCCGGATCACAGCTCACTTACAGCTCCCCGAGGCATATCGGTGTTAGTGCCGTCCTTCTTCGGCTCCTAGTGCCAAGGCATCCACCGTGCGCCCTTATTAACTTAACCACTGATGGTCAAAAAAATAAGTTGATCGCAATCGCGATCACGCTACTATGATGCTTGTTTCTTAATCAATGTCGATCTATCCAGTTTTCAAAGAACAAGTTTGAAAGTGCTCCGTAAGGAGTGAACCTTCAAAACTGAACGCAAAACGTCAACCCGATTCCGAAAAATCGGTTCCGATATTATCCTTAGAAAGGAGGTGATCCAGCCGCACCTTCCGATACGGCTACCTTGTTACGACTTCACCCCAATCATCTGTCCCACCTTCGGCGGCTGGCTCCCGTAAGGGTTACCCCACCGACTTCGGGTGTTACAAACTCTCGTGGTGTGACGGGCGGTGTGTACAAGGCCCGGGAACGTATTCACCGCGGCATGCTGATCCGCGATTACTAGCGATTCCGGCTTCATGCAGGCGAGTTGCAGCCTACAATCCGAACTGAGAACGGTTTTCTGGGATTGGCTCCCCCTCGCGGGTTTGCAGCCCTTTGTACCGTCCATTGTAGCACGTGTGTAGCCCAGGTCATAAGGGGCATGATGATTTGACGTCATCCCCACCTTCCTCCGGTTTGTCACCGGCAGTCACCTTAGAGTGCCCAACTGAATGCTGGCAACTAAGATCAAGGGTTGCGCTCGTTGCGGGACTTAACCCAACATCTCACGACACGAGCTGACGACAACCATGCACCACCTGTCACCGCTGTCCCCGAAGGGAAAGCCTAGTCTCCTAGGCGGTCAGCGGGATGTCAAGACCTGGTAAGGTTCTTCGCGTTGCTTCGAATTAAACCACATGCTCCACCGCTTGTGCGGGCCCCCGTCAATTCCTTTGAGTTTCAGCCTTGCGGCCGTACTCCCCAGGCGGAGTGCTTAATGCGTTAGCTGCAGCACTAAGGGGCGGAAACCCCCTAACACTTAGCACTCATCGTTTACGGCGTGGACTACCAGGGTATCTAATCCTGTTTGCTCCCCACGCTTTCGCGCCTCAGCGTCAGTTACAGACCAGAAAGTCGCCTTCGCCACTGGTGTTCCTCCACATCTCTACGCATTTCACCGCTACACGTGGAATTCCACTTTCCTCTTCTGCACTCAAGTCCCCCAGTTTCCAATGACCCTCCACGGTTGAGCCGTGGGCTTTCACATCAGACTTAAAGGACCGCCTGCGCGCGCTTTACGCCCAATAATTCCGGACAACGCTTGCCACCTACGTATTACCGCGGCTGCTGGCACGTAGTTAGCCGTGGCTTTCTGGTGAGGTACCGTCAAGGTACCAATAGTTAGTTGGTACTTGTTCTTCCCTCACAACAGAGTTTTACGATCCGAAAACCTTCTTCACTCACGCGGCGTTGCTCCGTCAGACTTTCGTCCATTGCGGAAGATTCCCTACTGCTGCCTCCCGTAGGAGTCTGGGCCGTGTCTCAGTCCCAGTGTGGCCGATCACCCTCTCAGGTCGGCTACGCATCGTCGCCTTGGTAGGCCATTACCCCACCAACTAGCTAATGCGCCGCGGGCCCATCCTGCAGTGACAGCCGAAACCGTCTTTCCGTACAGCCTCATGAGAGGCCGCAAACTATTCGGTATTAGCACCGGTTTCCCGGAGTTATCCCGATCTGCAGGGCAGGTTGCCCACGTGTTACTCACCCGTCCGCCGCTAAACCAAAGGAGCAAGCTCCAATGGTTCCGCTCGACTTGCATGTATTAGGCACGCCGCCAGCGTTCGTCCTGAGCCAGGATCAAACTCTCCATTATAGAGTAGTTGATTGCTCAATACTGCTGGCGTATCGCCGTCTCGAAAGACGCGCGATTCGCTTGATCTGCCGTAGCTGATCAGTAAGTTGTGTCGCGATCGCTCGCGACTGTATTATTGACGTTTTGCTGTTCAGTTTTCAAGGTTCATGTTGTGCGCCTTGTTTTGGCGACTTGATAAATATATCACGCTCTTCTACCTACGTCAACACTTTTACGAAAAAACTTTTCCTTTCTACAAATCTCTTTCTATTAAGAAACAAAAAGAGCCTGTCGGTTCAGCGACAGGCTCTTTAAATAGTCTTCTATTCTTCTGTATCTTCTTCAACCTTTTCAGATGTTTCATCTGTGATGGCATCGTCGTCTGTGTAAACATCTGCCTCTGCGCTTTCTTCAACAAGCACTTCGACACCGTCTTCATCAACTTCTGCTGCTTCATCGTCATCCAAATCTTTCTTCACCTTGGTAACGGTCGCCACGACCTCTTCATCGCCAAGACGAATCAATCGAACTCCTTGCGTGTTTCTACCAGTCGTCGAAATATCTTCTACGTCCATCCGTATTAACACACCGTGTTGAGTAATCAACATGATGTCTTCTGTTCCATTAACGGCACGTACAGCTACTAGAGGACCGTTCTTTTCAGTGATATGACAAGTTTTGATTCCCATACCGCCTCTGGATTGAACACGGTACTCGGATTCTTTTGTTCGCTTGCCGTAACCATTTTCTGTGATGACCAGAATCTTATCATCTGTCTCTAAGGTTTCCATGCCGACGACTTGATCTCCTTCGCGTAGACGGATACCCCTCACACCGCTGGCTGCACGCCCCATGCTGCGGATATCCGTCTCAGGGAATCGGATCAATGCACCGTCTCGTGTTCCAATGACGATTTCTTTATTGCCATCAGTCATCTTGACTGAAATCAATTCGTCGTCTTCACGCAAGTTGATGGCGATTAATCCATTCTGGCGGATGTTAGCGTAGTTGCTCACAGGTGTACGCTTGCTGAGACCGCCACGTGTAGTGAAGAAGAAGAAATCGTCTTCTCTGAACTCTTCAACACGGATCACGGCTGTTACTTTTTCGTTTTTGCCGATTTCCAACAAGTTCACTAATGGCAAGCCTTTGGCAGTGCGGCCATATTCAGGAACCTGATAGCCTTTCTTGCGATAGACTTTCCCTTCACTTGTGAAGAATAGGATCGTGTCGTGTGTTGATGTATATAGAAGATGTTCAACGAAATCATCATCGTTGGTACCCATTCCTTGCACGCCTCGTCCGCCGCGTTTCTGGCTGCGATACGTATTGGCAGGCAAACGTTTGATGTAGCCATTGTGCGTGAACGTCAATACGGAAGCTTCGCGTGGGATAAGGTCTTCATCTTCGATCATCTCAGAACCGCCAACAGTGATTTCCGTTCTACGAGGATCATTGAAGCGCTCTTTAATCTCAAGGATTTCTTCACGGATGATCTCGAGGATCTTCGATTCGTCCGCAAGAATTGCACGCAACTCGTTGATGAGTGCGATGAGTCCTTGATATTCTTCTTCGATCTTGTCCCGTTCGAGACCGGTCAAACGCTGGAGGCGCATGTCCAGGATGGCTTGGGACTGGCGCTCAGACAAATTGAAATCGTTCATCAAACCGTTGCGGGCTTCTTCAGTCGTCTGCGAACCACGGATCAATGCAATGATGGCATCGATGTGATCGAGTGCGATGCGCAAGCCTTCAAGGATATGTGCACGGTCTTCCGCTTTTTGCAGATCGAATTCTGTGCGGCGGCGAATGATGACTTTTTGGTGCTCCAGGTAATGATATAGAACATCTTTCAAGCCCAGAACTTTCGGCTGGCCATCGACGAGTGCGAGCATGTTGATGCCGAAGCTTGTTTGCATGGCCGTCTGTTTGTACAAGTTGTTCAATAGAACATTAGCGCTCGCGTCTCTGCGCACTTCAATCACAACGCGCATACCGTTGCGGTCGGATTCGTCGCGCAGGTCCGTGATGCCGTCGATTTTTTTATCGCGTACCAGTTCAGCAATTTTTTCGATCAGGCGCGCTTTATTAACCTGGTACGGAAGTTCGTGAATGAGGATGACTTCTTTGCCATTCGGTTTCGTTTCGATTTCAACGACTGCGCGGATCAACACCGAACCTTTACCGGTTTCGTAAGCACGGCGAATGCCGCTTCGACCGAGGATAATGCCTCCGGTCGGGAAATCGGGACCTGGAAGGAAGTCGAGCAATTCTTCCGTCGTGATGGCCGGGTTTTCAGCCAAGGCCAAAACCGCGTCGATCGTTTCACCAAGGTTATGCGGCGGAATATTGGTAGCCATTCCGACCGCGATTCCGGAAGTTCCGTTGACCAGCAAATTCGGGAATCTACTTGGAAGGACAACCGGTTCTTTTTCCTGACCGTCATAGTTTTCTTTGTAATCAACTGTGTTTTTATTTAAATCGCGTAAAAGTTCCATGGAGATTTTCGACATCTTGGATTCTGTGTAACGCATCGCTGCTGCTGCGTCACCATCTACTGAACCGAAGTTTCCGTGTCCGTCGACGAGCATGTAGCGATAGCTGAAATCCTGAGCCATGCGTACCATCGTTTCATAAACTGCGCTATCACCGTGGGGATGATATTTACCGATTACGTCACCGACGATACGTGCTGACTTTTTATAGCCTTTATCCGCTGTGATTCCGAGGTCGTGCATGGCATATAAAATACGCCGATGCACCGGCTTTAAGCCGTCCCGGACATCCGGCAACGCACGAGACACGATAACACTCATCGCATAGTCAAGGAATGATGTACGCATCTCCGTGCTAATATTTATTTCTTCTACTCCGCTGCCTGGCCGTTCCGCCATATCCGCAGCCTCCTCTCAACTCTTGTCGCGTTATACATCCAAATTTTTCACATAACTGGCGTTTTCTTCAATAAAGTTACGGCGCGGTTCGACATCGTCTCCCATTAGCATGTGGAAGGTCTCATCCGCTGTCATCGCGTCTTCAAGTGTGACTTGTAGCAATGTCCGGAAATCCGGGTCCATCGTTGTGTCCCATAGTTGAGTAGCATTCATCTCACCGAGCCCTTTATAGCGCTGGACGTGCGGTTTTGGCGATGCTGGAAGTTTAGCCAATGCTTCTTTCAGCTGTGCATCTGAATAAACATAATCGACATGCTTGCCTTGTTTGATCTGGAACAATGGCGGCTGTGCGATGTAAATATAGCCTGCTTCGATCAGTGGGCGCATATAGCGGAATAGGAACGTTAGCAACAAAGTACGGATATGGGCACCATCGACATCGGCATCGGTCATGATAACGACTTTATGGTAACGCGCTTTATCCAGGTTGAACTCTTCGCCGATTCCAGTGCCAAGCGCCGTGATGATATTGCGAATCTCTGCATTGACTAGAATCTTGTCGAGACGCGCTTTTTCCACGTTAAGGATCTTCCCGCGCAAGGGCAAAATCGCCTGGAAGTGGCGATCTCGGCCAGATTTTGCGGATCCGCCCGCCGAATCTCCCTCTACGATGTAAATCTCACTGATTTTCGGGTCGCGTGAAGAACAGTCTGCGAGTTTACCAGGCAAACTGGAGACTTCAAGCACTGACTTGCGGCGCGTGAATTCACGTGCTTTTTTGGCAGCCATCCGCGCATGAGAAGCCATGATGCCTTTTTCAATGATTTTCTTGGCCGTCGAAGGGTTCTCCAGTAGAAAACGTTCGAATCCGTTTGAGAATAAGTTATTCACGATCGTCGATACTTCTGTATTGCCAAGCTTAGTCTTGGTCTGGCCTTCAAACTGTGGATCCGGGTGCTTGACGGAAATAATTGCCGTCAACCCTTCTCTAACATCTTCGCCAGTCAAGTTCGCTTCCGCATCTTTCAAAATGCCGTTTTTGCGGCCGTAATCGTTGATGACGCGCGTCAACGCCGTTTTAAAGCCGGATTCGTGCGTTCCGCCTTCATGGGTGCTGATATTGTTAGCGAATGAAAAGATATTCGCTGCAAATCCCCCATTGTATTGCATCGCGACTTCGACATTGATGCCATCCCGCTCCGACTCGACAAAAATCGCTTCTTCGTGAAGAGGATCTTTTGATTTATTTAAATGCTCGACGTAGGATTTGATACCACCTTCATAGTGGTAGTTTTTTTCCTGTTCCAAGCCTTCGCGCTCATCAGCGGCCACGATTTTCAAGCCCCGGTTCAAATAAGCGAGCTCACGGAGGCGGTGATCGAGAATATCGAATTCGTAAACTGTTGTTTCTTTGAAAATTTCAGCATCCGCTTTAAAACGGATCGTTGTTCCGGTCTTGTCAGCTTCGCCGATGACGCCGAGTTCTTTTTTGACTGCGCCGCGCTCAAATTGAATGAAATGGCGCTTGCCGTCCCGGTGTACATAAACTTCGGTCGTTTCCGATAAGGCGTTAACGACAGAGGCGCCTACACCGTGAAGGCCGCCGGATACTTTATAGCCGCCGCCACCGAATTTACCGCCAGCGTGAAGAACTGTCATGATGACTTCAACCGCTGGACGGCCCATTTTTTCCTGCATGTCCACTGGAATTCCGCGGCCGTTATCTTCCACGCGAATCCAATTGTCTTTTTCGATTGTGACGCGAATTTCATCGCAATAGCCGGCAAGGGCTTCATCGATGCTATTATCCACGATTTCCCACACTAAATGGTGCAACCCTCTTGATCCTGTTGAACCGATATACATACCCGGCCGTTTCCGGACCGCTTCTAAGCCTTCCAATACTTGAATCTGATTGGCGCCATAAGATTGCTCAAGATTCGTATCTTCCATAGCCATTCCGTTCACCTGCTCTTTCTTGACAACTCATTATTTCCATTGACCGGTTATAACCTGTTTTGCTGAATTTTATTCAAAAGCGCCTGAGGCCGATAAGGCGACCCGTAGACGAAATCATCGGTAACGACATAGGATTTCACCGCTTCAGGCGGGACTAATAGCCGCGTAAAAGCAGAGTGGGCATAATGTTCATAATGGACGATCGCCAGGATTTCCGTTACGGCAATCAATTGGGCGGCGCCTATCTGGACATACATGCGTCTTCACTCCTTGACCGTTCCTTTTGTTACTTCGAAAAGGCGTGCGTTTTGAATAGTGTCGTGCTGGATGCCTTCAACGCTGGTGGTTGTGACAAAAGTTTGCACAGACCCGCGGATTGTATTGAGTAAATGCGACTGGCGGTAATCGTCCAGTTCAGAAAGCACATCATCAAGCAAGAGAACCGGTGCTTCGCCGACTTCCTGCTTGATCAACTCGATTTCCGCCAGTTTCAAAGACAGCGCAGTGGTGCGCTGTTGCCCCTGGGAGCCATAAGTCTGGACATCGTAACCATTGACGATGAATTGCAAATCATCGCGATGCGGGCCAACGAGGGTTACGCCACGGTCAAGTTCCCGCTTTTTCACATCCTGAAGCTTTTGCTCTAAAAAGGACGCCATTTCAGCAGGCGTCCATTCAGGCTTCAAACCACTAATTGGCTGGTAGCGTATTTCTAATTTTTCCAGCCCACGGGAAATGCCATGATGAATCGGCTCTGCCCATTTTTGCAGCAATTCCATGAACTGGAATCTTTTTTGTATAATTTTTACAGCAGCTTCAATAAATTGCTCTGTGTAAACCTCGAACATAACGTCATTGATGGCTTGTTTGCCGTAATGTTGCTTCAATATATGATTGCGCTGTTTCAACAGCTTTTGGTAATTGACGAGGTCGTGGAGATAGACCGGTGAAATCTGGCCGATCTCCATATCGATAAAGCGGCGCCTAACTTGCGGGCTGCCTTTGACGAGATGCAGGTCCTCAGGAGCGAACATGACAACGTTTAATTGACCGATATAATCACTTAACCGCCGCTGCTCCAGATGGTTCACTTTCGCTTTTTTGCCTTTTTTGGAAAAGCTGATTTCAAGCGGCAATTTGCCATATTTCCGGAGCACATCAGCTTTAATTTTACCATATTCCGCGTCCCAGCGTATCAATTCTTTGTCATTGCTCGTCCGGTGCGATTTCGCCATTGATAAAACATAAAGCGACTCCATGATATTCGTTTTGCCTTGTGCATTTTCGCCGATAAAGACGTTGATCTCCGGCGAAAAGTCGAGCTTAAGCGTTTCGTAGTTCCGGTAATTGACTAACTCGAGGTTGTCAATCCGCATCGAAGCTCATGCCTTCGGCGACAACGATACGGAATTCCCCCGTCCCCGGTATGCTCACAGTATCTTCCGGACGCAATTTACGCCCTCTGCGATCTTCCGCTTCTCCGTTTACGAATACTTCGTGTTCACTCAAAAACCATTTAGCCATTCCGCCTGAACTGATTGTGTCCGTCATTTTCAGCAGCTGTCCAAGTGTAATATATTCTGTTTCAATCCCGATTTCCTTCAAAATGCACTCATCCTTCGATTCGTAGTCTATCCCTTTATTTTACCCTATTTGCCCCCATAAGTAAAAAGGATAGCCTTTATGGGCTATCCTGAGGGTTTTGATGCTAATTAATATGTCCGGACAGGAAGAATCAATTGCAGAATTGAGTCATCCAAGGCCGATTTTAAGATGAACGGGCGCATCGCTCCAGTGAACTGGATGACGACATCTTGTCCGTCGATTGCTTTTAAGGCATCCATCATGAACTTCGCACTGAAAGAAATCTTCAGCTCTTCGCCGTCGACGCTTTGTGCTTGCAATTGCTCTTCTACTTTCCCGACTTCCGGAGAATTCGAGGAGACTTCGACTTCGCTTCCTTCGTTTGTAGAAAAGCGCACGACGTTATTGCGTTCTTCACGCGCTAATAGTGATGCGCGGTCGATCGCTTGAAGCAATGAACGGCCGTTTACTGTCACCGTTGTTTTATATTCAGACGGGATCAAGCGGGAGGTGTCCGGATAATTGCCTTCTAATAGACGAGAGAAGAACAAAATGTGCTTCGACTTGAACAATACTTGCTGGTTGGTCATGACGATTTCAACCGGATCCGATGTGTCATCAAGGATTTTGTTCAATTCGTTCAAACTTTTGCCTGGGATGACGACGCTGTACTCCCCTTCTGGCAAAGTTTCGAGTTTCGTTTTGCGACGTGCTAGGCGGTGGCTGTCTGTTGCGACGCAAACGAGCTCTCCGTCTTTAACTTCCCAATGGACGCCAGTAAGTACTGGGCGTGTTTCAGAACTAGAGACTGCAAATACGGTTTCTCTATTGATTGTTTTCAACAGATCCGCTGGAATCGTGAAGAGACGGTCATCTTGAATATCTGGCAATTGTGGATAATCCATAGCGTCCAGCCCGATCAAGTGGAATTCAGATTTCCCTGAACGGATATGCGTCTGGAAATTGCTGTTGATTTCGATTTCTACTTCGTTGGTCGGCAATTTACGGACGATTTCTCCGAATACTTTTGCCTGGAGGACGATGCTTCCGCCTTCTGTGACATCGATCAATTGTTTTCCATCTTCTTCTGTTGGGATGAAGGTTTGGATGGTGATATCTGAATCACTTCCTGTTAGACGCATACCTTCTGAAGAAACATCCATTTTGATCCCAGTCAAAATAGGAATCGTTGTTTTTGAACTGACTGCTTTCATTACATCGTTTAAACCTTCGACTAATCGCTCACGTTTTATCTCGAATTTCATTCTCGAACCTCGCTTATATATATATTTTAGTTATTAGTACTTAAAGACAGTAATAGTAGTAGGGGCTGTGAATATGTGGATAAGCCCGAAATAAGCAATAAAAGCAGTTTATCCACATGTAGACAAGCTGTGCATAAACTGCTTAAGAAAATCGGGGGTTATCCACAGCCTATTTCCCGAGTGCAGATCGAATTTCTTTAATATCTTGCTGAAGCTGCTGATTCTCTTTTAGCATCGTGTTGATTTTTTCGTGCGCATGAATAACGGTTGTGTGATCGCGGCCTCCGAATTCCTCGCCGATTTTCGGCAACGAGAAATCAGTCATTTCACGCGACAAGTACATCGCGATTTGACGTGGATAGGCAATATCTTTCGTGCGGCGCTTGGTTTTGAAATCATCGAGTTTCACGTTGAATTGCTCGCCGACTGCGTTTTGGATGTCCAAAATCGTGATAACTTTCGGCTTGGAGTTCGGCATAATGTCCTTCAACGCTTCCGCAGCAAGTTCTGCGCTCATGTCCCGGTTGATCAGGGAGGAATAAGCGACGACGCGGATCAAAGCACCTTCAAGCTCACGAATGTTGGAATCGATTGAGTTGGCAATATAGGTCATGACATCGTTCGGGATGTCCAGGCCGTCTGCTTTGGCTTTTTTGCGCAAAATGGCAATTCGCGTTTCCAGGTCTGGCGGTGTGATATCAGTGATCAGTCCCCATTCAAAGCGCGATCTTAAGCGGTCTTCGAGTGTTGGAATCTCTTTTGGCGGCCGGTCGCTGGAGATGATGATCTGCTTAGATTCTTCGTGCAAGGTATTGAATGTATGGAAGAATTCTTCTTGAGTCTGTTCTTTTCCGGCTAAAAATTGAATATCATCAATCAGCAAAATATCGACATTGCGGTATTTATTGCGGAAATCGACGGTCTGGTTATCACGGATTGAGTTGATGAACTCATTGGTAAATTTTTCAGACGACAAATAAACCACTTTGGCGTCTGGGTTGTGTTCAATGACGTAATGTCCGATTGCATGCATAAGGTGGGTCTTGCCAAGTCCTACGCCTCCGTAGATGAAAAGTGGGTTGTAAGCTTTTGCCGGTGCTTCGGCAACGGCGAGCGATGCAGCATGTGCAAAGCGGTTGCCCGAACCGATGACGAATGTATCAAAGGTGTATTTCGGGTTTAACATCCCCGGCAAAAACTCTTGCTGTTCCGCCTGGCCCGGTTTGACACGGGGAGCGGGAAGCTGGAAATCGTCCATATCCTGATCTTTTGGCACCACAAATTTAATAAGCGCTTCGTCCCCTGTCAAATCTGTCAAAATGCCGGTGATCAAGTGAACGTAGTGGTTTTCAAGCCAGTCGCGCGCAAATGAATTTGGGGCTGAAATGGTGACAGTATCTTCTTTATAGGACAAGAGCTTAGTGGATTTCAGCCAAGTTTCAAAGCTGGGCTTGGAGATTCTTTTCTCGACTTGGGCTAAGACACTCGACCAAAGTTCGTCTAAGTGTTCCAA